>JAAXVP010000465.1 GCA_013335435.1 Thiobacillus sp.
CTGGTGCTGCTGCCGCCGCTCGCCGGGCTGCTCGGCGGCACCGTCGGCACACCCGCGAGCGGCGATATCTGGCGCACCCTGGCCATCACCCTGGCCGAGATCACCGCCTTCATCGCCATCATGCTGCTGGCCGGCCGCCGCCTGCTGCCCAAGCTGCTCTGGCTGGTTTCCCGCACCGGCTCGCGCGAACTGTTTACCCTCTGCATCATCGCCGCCGCGGTCGGGGTGGCCTACGGCTCGGCCGAGCTGTTCGGCGTCTCCTACGCCTTGGGCGCCTTCTTCTCCGGCATGATGCTGCGCGAATCCGAGTTCAGCCATCGTGCCGCCGAGGAATCGCTGCCCCTGCGCGACGCCTTCTCGGTCCTGTTCTTCGTCTCGGTCGGCATGCTGTTCGACCCGGCCATCCTGGTCGAGCAGCCGGTCAAGGTGCTGGCCGTGCTCGCCATCGTCATGGTCGGCAAGACCCTGGCCGCCGTGGCCCTGGTGCTGCTGTTCCGTTACCCGCTCAATACCGCCCTGACGGTGGGCGCCAGCCTGGCCCAGGTCGGCGAGTTCTCCTTCATCCTGGCCGGCCTCGGAGTCTCGCTGGGCCTGCTGCCCGAAGCCGGCCAGAGCCTGATCCTGGCCGCCGCGCTGATCTCCATCGCCCTCAACCCGCTGGCCTTCGCGGCCGTGGCACCGGCCCTGGCCTGGATACGCCGCCATTCCGAACGGGCCCGCCGGCTGGATGCGCGCGACGACCCGCTGGCGGCGCTGCCGATGAGCGTCGACCATGCCCGCCTGACCGGCCAGGTGGTGCTGGTCGGCTACGGCCGGGTCGGCCGCCGCATCGCCGAGGCGCTCGACGGCCACGGCATCGACTACGTGGTCGCCGAGCAGAACCGCGAACTGGTGGAGACCCTGCGCGGCCGCAAGATGCTCGCCGTGAGCGGCGACGCCACCGACCCCGCCGTGCTGATCCAGGCCCACATCGCCCGTGCCGCCATGCTGGTCATCGCCACGCCCGACGTATTCAACGCGCGCAAGATCCGGTCGATCGCCCTCCAGCTTAACCCAACCATCGAGACCGTCCTGCGCACCCACAGCGAGGAGGAGGCCGACCTACTCAGGAAGGAACAGGCCGGCATGGTGTTCATGGGCGAACACGAACTGGCGCGCGGCATGGCCGGCCACGTGCTGAACCGCATGGCCCGCAACGGCCGAGAAGGATGATTCCGATGCCGACGATACTTGCCGCCACCGACTTCTCCGACCCGAGCCACCACGCCGCCGCGCGCGCCGCGGCGCTCGCCCGGGCCACTGCCGCCAGGCTGGAACTGCTGCACGTGATCGAAGGCGACATGGTCGACCAGTTGCGCCGCCTGATGGGCCTGGACGCCGAGCCGGTCATGGCCCGTCTGCTCGACGAGGCGCGCGCCGACATGGCCCAGCTGGCCGGCATGATCGATCGTGAGCACAAGCTGGCGCCGCACGGCGAGATCGGCCAGGGCTATCCCTACCTGGTCATCGCCGAACGGGCCGAGCGGATCGACGCCGGTCTGGTCGTGCTGGGCGCGCGCGGCGCCGGATTCCTGCGCCGCGCCCTGCTCGGCGCCACCTCAGAACGCCTGCTGCGCAAGAGCACCCGGGCCATGCTGGTGGTCCGCCGCGAGGTCGCCGGGCCGTACCGGCGCGTTCTCCTGCCGGTCGACCTGTCGCCCTTGTCCGCGCAGGCCGTGGCGGCCGCGCGCACCTATGCGCCTGAGGCGGAGACGATCCTGTTCCACGCCTACGAGGTGCCCTTCGAAGGCAAGCTGCGCTACGCCGGGGTCGACGAGGCCACGGTCGAGCACTACCGCCAGGCCGCGCGCGCCACCGCGCTGGCCGAGCTCGGCGCCTTCGCGCAAGCGACCGGGCTGACCGAAAACGGCCACCGCCTCCTGGTCGGCCAGGGCGCGCCGGACAGCCTGGTGCTGGAACAGGAAGAACTGCAGGCACCTTTATCAATCGGGAGGTGAA
>JAAXVP010000466.1 GCA_013335435.1 Thiobacillus sp.
TTTCGTTAGATTGGCGCCGTGACGGTTGTCACGGTGAGTCGCGGCTTGTTCGATAACGTAATCTTTGGGAGAGAACCATGCAGTTGAATGCCCGATCTTGTGTCCTGCTGGCGGCCCTGGCAATGGCCGTCGGCCTCGCTGGTTGTGGCGGCGGGGGCGGGGGCGGTACGACGCCATCCTCGGTCAGCCTGGGCGGCACCGCCGCCGCCGGCATCTTCATCAACGCCGACGTCAAGGTCTATGACGCCACGGTCGGAACCGGCGGCTCGCCGCTGGCCACGGGCACCACCGGGGCGGACGGCAAGTACTCGGTTTCCCTGCCGGCCGATTTCAGCAAGCCGTTGATGATCATCGTCTCGGCCAAGCCGGACGGCTCATCCACGACCAAGGACGAGGTGTTCGGCACGGTGACCATGCCCGCCGGCTTCAGCCTCTGCTCAGTGGTGCCTGCAGGCGCCTATACCGGTGATTCGGTGACCGGTTATGTCACGCCCTACACCAACCTGATGTGCGAGATCGTCAAGAACAAGGTCGGCAGCGCAGGCGTCGACGACGCCATCAACCAGGCGCGCAACCTGGTCAACCAGTTGACCGGCAACGTCGATCCGCTGAATACCGATCCGACCACGGACCCGGACATGGTGGTGCGCCTGGCCGCGGTGTCGAACATGGCGAAACAGGAAGGCAATCCGTGTAACGACAGCGCGCTGTCGGATGGCGCCAAGATCCAGTGCACGGTAGAGGAGCTGGCCGGCCTGATCGAGCCGATGGCGGCGGATGCGCCAGCCGATGCCAGCCTGGACCTCGACGTCGATGCCGATGTGCTCGCCGACCTGGCTGCCGCCACCGGCGACCTTGATCCGGCAACGGTCAGCGGGAATACCGGCATGCCTGAGCAGGCGCTCGGCGCTGGCCAGCAGGAATCGGCGGACTACCTGACCGAGATGGAGTACAACGTCGGGAACAACGATGGCACCATCACCGCGCCGCCCTCCGCCACCGCAACCGCCCTGGAGCAGGCCAAGGCCTTCTTCGCCAGTCTGCGCGCCGGCATCCTGCCTTATGTCAACGGCAATGGCGACGGCTACCTGCAAAAGCAGGGCGAGATGGCGATGGATGAAACCTATGCCTTGAACATGGCCTCGATCAACAACCTGGATACGCTGACCACGGCGATCAGTTGGGCGCATCGCATCGCCTTCGACGGCGAGGTGCCATCCGTTTGCACGACCGGGGACAACATCAACTACTCCTGTAGCATGTACGTGCCCAGCATGGATGTAGTGGCGACGGTCAACCTGGTCCACGACACGACCAACCACAAGCTGACCTGGTCGGTGCCGAGCAGCATCTATGCCGGCATGATCGCCTACACGGCTACCAGCATGACTGTGAACGGCTGGCTGCCCGGTTTCACCGACGGCGCCAATGCCGCCAAGATCGGCAATCCGGGCGGCGTGGACGTCAACGCGGCCCCCCTGGTCATGTCCATGTCCACCGTCGGTGAGGTCACCAAGTTCTCGTTCGAAGGCAGCATCAAGGATATGGCTTGCACCGGCTCGGGAACCAGCAACTGCACGGCGCTGATGAAGTTCTCCTTCAACTCGGGCTCTTATCTCAGCGTGCGCGGCCCGGTCGACACGAATCCCGGTCCCGACCCGGAGGCGGCCAGCATCACCGGCACCTTCATCACCCCCAACTACCGCTATATCGGTACCCTGACGGCGAGCGGCCTGCAGATCGCCGAGGGCTCGCGCAGCGTGGTCGGCGGCATCGCCAGCTTCACCGGTACCGTCAACGGCATCACCGTTGTAGAAATAACCAATCCCTTTGCTTACATGACAGCCTACGTGCTGTTCGGCCTGCTGCGCGCCCGAGACGCCGGCGTACAGGTGAACGAAGACCAGATCACCCGCGCCATCGGCAACCGGGGAAGGAGCAGTGATGTTGTTCAAGGCAAATTACTCAAGGCGAATGCGTGGAAGATCGGAAGAGCG
>JAAXVP010000467.1 GCA_013335435.1 Thiobacillus sp.
CCCACCGGCTCAATCCCCACACGGGTGAAGCGCGCATCCACCGAATAGGTGGCCAGCTGCCCGGCCTCGCCGCTCCACTTGACGTTGAGGGGGGCTACGCTGCCGACGGGGGCCAGTTCGGCCAGCCGCTGGCGGAAGGTTTCGTCGAGGGGCAGGCGCCCGGCCAGGCGTGACAGCACGCCCAGGTCGAGCTGATTGGCGACAAACTCACCTCTTGCCGGTGTGCCGCTCCTGGCAGCCTGCAGACGCAGGAAGAAATCGGTGGGCGCCACCGTCATGCCGTCGCGGGCCTGCAGGCTCAGCCGCTTGCCACTGGCTTCGATGACGCCGTTTTCCTCGCGGTAACGCAGGCGCCCCGCCGCACTGGCCAGCGGAATATCGTCCAGCCCGGTGGCCAGCCGCGCCCGCGCATCGCGCAGGGCAAAGTCGGCGGTGATGCCGCTGATCCGTCCCCCGGCAAACTCCAGCCACGCCCGCAGGCCGCCGGCACCGTCGGCGGCGAGGGGATAGTCGACCCACTGACGCCAGGCGCCGAGGTCGGCATAGTCGAGCCCGGCGTAGAACTCGCCACGCCATTCGTCGAGGCGGGCCGGATCGCGGCCGCGCAGGTCACCACGCACATCGAGGGTCGCCGCGAGCTTGACCGGCGGCTGCGCACGCAGGCCGAAGCGGTGATGGGCGCCGGAGTTTTCGAGGCGGAAGTCGAGCTTATCGAGCACCAACGTGTCGGCCTGGCGCAGGGCGTCGCTCCATTCGAGGCGGGCGTTGCGAATGACGATCTGGCGCTGGTCGAGCAGCCATTCGGCAAAGCCGCCACGCTCGCCGCCGGTGTTGACCTTCAGGCCGGCAACGAAGATCTGGCCGTCGGCCTGGCGCCGGATGGACAGTTCCGGCGAATCGATTTCCAGCCGGTGCAGGCGCAGGCGCAGCAACAGCAGCGACGACCAGGCCACCTCGGCATCCACCCGGTCGAGGGTCAGGGCCTCTTCACCGGCAGCATCCTTGATGCTCAGTCCGCCCAGTTGCAGGCGCGGATGCAGACCGGTCCAGTCGGCAGACAGGCTTTTGATGTCGACCGGCAGACCGATCGAGCGCGACAGCAACTGGGCCACTTCGCTGCGATACGCCGGTACGCCCGGCAGCACCAGATGGCGCACGCCGACGAAGACCAGCCCGCCCACGAAATAGGCGATCAAGCCCAGCCACGCCAGCTTGCGCAGACACAGGCGGGGCAGATGGAGAAAGGACAGGCGCCCCTCAGCCACGCAGCAAACGGCCGCCGGCCGCGGCGGGCCTCATCGGGACGACAGCAGGCGGTGGCCGGACATACAGCCGGGATGCGACGCATCGGGCATCAGGCTTGACGAAAATCAGTCCGGCAGACATAACGGAGGGCGAACATAGACAATTCCGTATTCTACCAATCGCCCTTCCCCATGTCCGAACAGCCCACTGCCCTGCCCCAGCCCATCGAGGACGCCCTCGCCTGCTCCCGCTTTTTGCGCCGTCAGCTCGACAGCCGTCCGTGGCTCGCCGCGCAGTTGGTCAAGAGCATCGACGCGCCCCTCGACGCCACCGCCCTGCGCGACTACCTGCGCGACGAGAAGGTCGACGACAACAACCTCAAGCCGGTGCTGCGCAAGTTGCGGGCGTGGGTGATCTGCCATGCGCTGGTACGCGACATCGCCGGCCTGGCCGATCTGACCGAAGTCACCGAAACGATGAGCCTGCTGGCCGACATCGCGGTCGAAACGGCCCACGACATCCTGCGCGAGCAACTGGTGGCCCGCCACGGCCAGCCGGTTTCGGCCGACGGGCGCGAGCAGGAATTCATCATCATCGGCATGGGCAAGCTCGGCGGGCGCGAGCTCAACGTGTCGTCGGACATCGACCTGATCTTTGTGTACCCGGAAGACGGCAGCACCGCCGGGCCGCGAATCATCGACAACTTCGAGTTCTTCACCAAGCTCGGCAAGGGCGTCATCCAGG
>JAAXVP010000197.1 GCA_013335435.1 Thiobacillus sp.
CCGCCGCGCGCATGCTGCCCGAGGACGCCGCCGGCCTGCTGGCCGACCCCGACTGGCTGGTACGCCTGGAGGCGGCCGGGCGGGCACCCACGGAAACCCTGTCGGCCCTGGCCGACGATCCTGAATCCGACGTGCGGGCGGTCGCCCTGGCACGCCTGAACGGAACACCTGAGCGAGAGGACGCATCATGAAGGCCTGTACCCCCGACGAAACGACCCTGCAGCGATTCATCGAAGAACTGGAGTCGTCGCGTCCCAAGCCCCACCACAGCGGCCTGCTCGACAGCGCCGGCAAGCTCGATGCCGAATGCCGCTTCCGCTTCGCCCTGACGCGCGGCAGCTGGTACCGCCCGGGCGGACTGATCCGGCCCGACGGCACCCGGGTCACCGACGACCTGGAGCGCTGGGCCGAGGAGGAATTGGCCGCCTGCGACGGCGACATCGCCGAGCTGATCGACCGCCATGCCGCCGAGGACCTGCTGGCCACCCGCCATGCCGGTCGCACCCATTACTTCGTCGCCCCCTACGGGCCGGGCCCGGCCGACTTCATGCAGCTCGAAGTCGAAGAGTTGCAGGAGGTGCTCGACCGCCACCTGGTCGACCCGGCCCGGCCGCCGGTCGACCTGGCCGAACTGACCGACCCGCTCAAGCCGCTCGCCCTCGACGCCCAGCCGGTCGGCCGGCCGTATTACCGTTTCCGCCGCCTCACCGACATGCGCCGCGTCCAGGCCGGCCAGTCCGCGCCCGGCCAGGGGCCGACCCCGCTGGCCCGCTTCCTGGACGAATGGCAGGCCAGCCGCGCGGCCGAGAAGGGCCACTTCAGCGACCACTGGATACTGGCCGTGCGCGAGCACCGCGACCGCTACAGCAACCGGCTGATCAGCGCCACGCCGATCTCCCTGCACGCGCGCAAGCTCAAGAGCTTCCACTGGCATCCGGAGAAGCGCGGCGTCGAACTGGGCGACCAGATCCATGCCTTCGACCGCGTCGGCTACCCCTCGGCCTGGTATTTCCACCTGCTCTCCGGCGCCCTGACCCCGACCGCCGTGGCCTATGGCGTGCTGTCCGACATCGACGCCGGCTACGGCTACCTGGCCGACAAGGATGCCGAACTACTGCGCGGCTGGGCCTCGGAGCCCTATTCGGTGTGAAGGTTTGTCGGCTTTGCGACAAAGCCCGTTTCCGTCATGCCCGCGCTGGCGGGCATCCAGTGCCTTGATTCGACTGGGTTCCCGCGTCCGCGGGAACGACGGCATGGGGGCTGGCATGGCGCTTGCGATGGCTTGACCATAGCCACCGGACTACCGCCATGCAAACCACCAAACAGATCGCCGAACTGCTCAACGAGCCCGCCTGCGCCCACAACGCCAAGGAGAAGTCGGGCTGCGCCAAGACCAAGCCGGGCGCCACCGCCGGCGGCTGCGCCTTCGACGGCGCCCAGATCGCCCTGCTGCCGATCGCCGACGTCGCCCACATCGTGCACGGCCCGATCGCCTGCGCCGGCTCGTCCTGGGACAACCGGGGCACCCGCTCCAGCGGCCCGACCCTGTACAAGATCGGCATGACCACCGACCTGACCGAGCAGGACGTGATCATGGGCCGGGGCGAGAAGCGCCTGTTCCACGCCATCAAGCAGGCGGTCGAGGAATACGCCCCGGCCGCCGTGTTCGTCTACAACACCTGCGTCCCGGCCCTGGCCGGCGACGACGTCGAGGCGGTCTGCAAGGCGGCCGCCGAGAAGACCGGCGTGCCGGCGATCCCGGTCGACGCGGCCGGCTTCTACGGCACCAAGAACATGGGCAACCGCCTGGCCGGCGAGGCCATGTTCAAATACGTCATCGGCACCCGCGAGCCGGAGCCGGCCAGGCCGCATCCGGCCGGCATCCCGACCCACGACGTCTGCCTGGTCGGCGAGTACAACATCGCCGGCGAGTTCTGGCATGTCGCGCCGCTGTTCGACGAACTGGGCCTGCGCATCCTCGGCAACCTGTCCGGCGATGCCCGTTTCCGCGAGGTCCAGACCCTGCACCGCGCCGAGGCCAACATGGTGGTGTGCGCCAAGGCGCTCCTCAACGTCGCCCGCAAGCTGCAGACCAACTTCGGCGTGCCCTTCTTCGAGGGCAGCTTCTACGGCGTCACCGACACCTCCAACGCCTTCCGCGAGTTCGCCCGCCTGATCGGCGACCCCGACCTCTCGGCCCGCACCGAGGCCATGATCGCCCGCGAGGAGGCCAAGGCGCACGCGCTTCTGGAACCCTGGCGCGCCCGCCTGAAAGGCAAGCGCGTCCTGCTCTACACCGGCGGCGTGAAGTCCTGGTCCATCGTCTCCGCCCTGCAGGACCTGGGCATGGAGGTGGTCGCCACCGGCACCGGCAAGTCGACCGAGGAAGACAAGCAGCGCATCCGCGAACTGATGGGCGACAAGACCAAGATGATCACCGACGGCAGCCCCAAGGCCCTGATCGGCACGGTCAAGGAATACGGCGCCGACATCCTGATCGCCGGCGGCCGCAACATGTACACCGCCCTGAAGGCCCGCATCCCCTTCCTGGACATCAACCAGGAACGCGAATTCGCCTACGCCGGCTATGCCGGCATGGCCGAGCTGGCGCGCCAGCTTGCCCTGGCCATGGAAAGCCCGGTCTGGACCGCGGTGCGCAAGCCGGCGCCGTGGCGCAAGAGCGAGGCGCCGGGGATCGAACTGGCCGGTTGAGCAGCCATCCCCATTGCCGGGCCGTGGGCGCGGGGATATAAGTACGCGCAGTCCGGATAAGACTGGCTGACGGCAGGGAGGTGCGGGTATCCACGACCTATTCGGCCAATCAGGCCGGCGAGTGCGTAAAGGTTTTCGAATCGTCCCAACCGAGTTATCCAAGATTCATTACCCATGACGGCTGCCCGTTCTAGCGGCGCACGCCGAACCGACGAAACGGAGAGGTTGAGTAGGAACGCGCATTGCCAGCACGATGGGCAGGGGCTATAAACCCCGGTTGTCGCAACGCACACAGGAGACCCCAGCATGCCTCGGCTTACCCCGGCTTTCATCCTTCTCATCGGCCTGGCCGGCTGCCAGACTGTGCCCGGAACCGGCTGGTACAACCCCGACAAGCCGCTGAGCGCGTTCGACTACGATTTCTACAATTGCCGCATGATGGTCCTGCAAACCACGCCGCCACCGGCCGCCCCGGCTGCCAACGCGGTCTATTCGCAATGCTACATGTACGGCAACGTCCAGCAATGCTGGCAGCAGCAGGCACCGATCTACCCGAACCAGGACACCAACGCCGACCCGGCCTGGATGGCCAAGATCGAAACCCTGACCCGCGACTGCCTGGCCCGGCAGGGCTGGACCTACACACCCGAGGCGGGCAAGTAGGCCGTTACATCCCCTGCGCCAGGCGGAGGCCGGCCGTCACCTGATCGAACAGGCCGGACACGATCCCGCCGTACATGGGGATCATTTCCAGGGTGAGGTATCCCGTGGCGCAGGTCACGAAGAGGTCTTGTATGAATCGCATGATCTTTCCTTTACCAAACGTGTTTTGGAAAGACCGTCTCGCTGGAGATGCCTGTCCGGCATCTTTATCCCGGCGGATGGCCGAGATCCTAGGCCTTGCATGCAGCCCCGCTATCTGACGAACCAGACCGGAAGCTTTGCGTCCCCGCGTCGCCGCGGGTGTGCCATTGATCACGGCCTCACGATAACTTGACTAAAATACTCGGTCAATACAGGGGACTGTGTAATTTTTCTATTAATCGGATTAATTGAAACTATCGTTCGCGGCCCAGGCCGGTGGGCCTTGCGCATGCCGGTAGAATGGCTGCCCGACCTCTTTACCAGGAATCCGCCGTGTCCGATCAACTTGCCGGTCTGCTAGCCGCCGCCTTTACCGCGCGCACCGAATTGATGGCCCGGTTGCTCGCCGAACAGACTGATGCCTACCGGCTGTTCCACGGCAGCGTCGAGGGCGTGCCCGGCCTGACCGTCGACCGCTACGGCGACCTGATCCTGGCACAGACCTTCCATCGCCCGCTCACAGTGGACGAACTGGCCACCCTGCTGGCGTTCTATGGCCAAGCCCTGTCCGGCCTGGCGGTCGTCTACAACGACCGCAGCCAGGCCAACTCGCGCATCGCCAACCCGCTCGAAGGCGAGATGAAGATCGCCGCCCACACCCCGCGCGTGATCCACGAGATGGGCGTCGCCTACCATTTCCAGGCCCGCCATGCCGGCCAGGACCCCTGGCTGTTCCTCGACCTGCGCGCCGGCCGCCGGCGGGTGATGGCGGAGGCCGAAGGCAAGTCGGTGCTCAACCTGTTCGCCTACACCTGCGGCGTCGGCATCGCCGCCGCCAAGGCCGGGGCGGGCTTCGTGGTCAACGTCGATTTCGCCGAATCCAGCCTGGAGGTCGGCAAGGAGAACGCCCGCCTGAACGACCTGGCGATCCGGCCCCGCTTCATCCAGAGCGACGTCTTCGCCGCCGTGCGCCAATACGCCGGCCTGGGGCAGCCGAAAGTGGTGCGCGGCAAGCGCCTGCCACCCTTTCCGGAACTGGAGCCGCGCCGCTTCGACCTGGTCTTCCTCGACCCGCCGCGCTACGCCAAGAGCCCGTTCGGCGTGGTCGACCTGGTCAACGACTACCCGGCCCTGTTCAAGCCGGCCCTGCTGGCCACCGCCGAGGGCGGCAGCCTGATCTGCTGCAACAACGTCGCCGAGGTCGAGCGCGAGGCCTGGCTGGAGCAGTTGCAGCGCAGCGCCGCCAAGGCCGGGCGGACCGTGCGCGCGGCCGAGTGGATCCCGCCCGAGGCCGACTTCCCCAGCCCGGACGGCAAGCCTCCGCTCAAGATGGTCCTGCTCCGCGTCTGAACCGCAACGGGTAAAATCGCGCCATGCTGCGCCTCACCGAAATCAAGCTCCCCCTCGACCACCCGGACGCCGACCTCAAGGCGGCGATCCTGGCCAAGCTCGCCATCCGCACCGACGAACTGATCGCCTACACCGTGTTCCGGCGCGGTTTCGACGCGCGCAAGAAGTCGGACATCCATTTCGTCTACACCGTCGACTGCGAGTTGAAAGACGAGAAGGCGGTGTTGAAACGGCTGCACGACGACCGCCATTGCTCGGTCACGCCGGACATGAGCTACCGCTACGTCGCCCAGGCCCCGGCCGGGCTGAAGGAACGCCCGGTGGTCATCGGCATGGGCCCGTGCGGCCTGTTCGCCGGCCTGATCCTGGCCCAGATGGGCTTCAAGCCGATCATCCTGGAGCGCGGCAAGGCGGTGCGCGAACGCACCCAGGACACCTGGGGCCTGTGGCGCAAGGGCAAGCTGGACCCGGAATCGAACGTCCAGTTCGGCGAGGGCGGCGCCGGCACCTTCTCGGACGGCAAGCTGCACAGCCAGATCAAGGATCCGGCCTATCGCGGCCGCAAGGTGCTGACCGAGTTCGTCGAGGCCGGCGCGCCGGCCGAGATCGTCTGGGTCAGCAAGCCCCACATCGGCACCTTCAAGCTGGTCGGCATGGTCGAACGGATGCGCGCCAAGATCATCGCCCTGGGTGGCGAGATCCGCTTCCAGGCCCGGGTCGACGACTTCGAGATCGAGCGCGACGCGGACGGCAATGGCCAGGTGCGCGCGGTCGTATTGGCGGGGGGTGAGCGCTTGCCAACCCGGCACGTCGTGTTGGCCGCCGGCCACAGCGCCCGCGACACCTTCTACAAGCTCCATGAGCGCGGCGTCCACATCGAGCCGAAGCCGTTCTCCATCGGCTTTCGGGTCGAGCACCCGCAGTCGCTCATCGACCAGGCCCGGTTCGGCCGCTTCGCCGGCCACCCGGCCCTGGGCGCCGCCGACTACAAGCTGGTGCACCACTGCGGCAACGGCCGCTCGGTGTACAGCTTCTGCATGTGCCCCGGCGGCACCGTGGTGGCGGCCGCCTCCGAGCCGGGCCGGGTGGTCACCAACGGCATGAGCCAGTATTCGCGCAACGAGCGCAATGCCAACGCCGCCCTGGTGGTCGGCATCACCCCGGACGACTTCCCCGGCCACCCCCTCGCCGGCATCGAATTCCAGCGCCGCCTGGAAGAGGCCGCCTTCAAGGCCGGCGGCGAGACCTACGCCGCCCCGGCCCAGAAGGTGGGCGACTTCATCGCCGGCCGGCCGTCGACCGAACTGGGCGCCGTGGTGCCCTCCTACACGCCGGGCGTGCACCTGACCGACCTGTCCGGCTGCCTGCCCGAGTTCGCCATCACCGCCATCCGCGAGGCCCTGGTCGCCTTCGGCAGGCAAATCAAGGGCTTCGACATGAACGATGCCCTGCTAACCGGGGTGGAGACGCGCACCTCGTCGCCGATCCGCCTCACCCGCGACCGGGCCAGCTACCAGAGCCTCAATACGCGCGGCCTTTATCCGGCCGGCGAAGGCGCCGGCAGATCGGAAGAGCGT
>JAAXVP010000198.1 GCA_013335435.1 Thiobacillus sp.
ATGCGGCGGTCGGCGACGCGACCTTCCTGCGAGCGGGTTTCCAGGCGCACCGCCCGGTCGCGCAGACCCTGCTTGAGCACCTCCCAGTGCAGGCCCTGCCAGTCCTCCACCGCCTCGCCGTTCACCGACAGTACGACGTCGCCGTTGGCCAGACCGGCCAGGGCGGCCGGCGTGCCGGCGGACGGTGCCGCGACTATGGGTTTGAGGACGACGACGCCATGCACGAACAAGACCCAGTAGAGCAGGATGGCCAGGATCAGGTTGGCCAGCGGCCCGGCCACCACGATGGCCATGCGCTGGAGTACCGGCTTGCGGTTGAAGGCGAAGGGCAGGTCCTCGGGCGCGACCTCGCCCTCGCGTTCATCGAGCATCTTGACGTAGCCGCCCAATGGGATGGCGGACAAGGCCCATTCGGTGCCGCTACGGTCTTTGCGGCAGACGATCACCTTGCCGAATCCGACCGAGAAACGCAGCACCCTGACCCCGCACAGCCGGGCGACGGCGTAATGGCCGTACTCGTGGATGACGATCAGGATCCCGATCGTGACGATGAAGGCCAGAAGTGTGGTCATTGAAATTCGGTGACGAGAGACAAAGTGACAAAGTGACAATAAACCCCGGCCAGACCGCACCGGAGCGGTTTTTGCGAAGGTTTCACCTCGTCACTCGTCACTTTGTCACTAGCAGTTGTTCGGCTAGGGAGCGCGCCTCGGCGTCGATGGCTTCCAGGTCATCCAGGCTTGCGGCCTGGCGGCCGCCCAGGCGGTCGAGCACCTTGGCCAGGGTCTCCGGGATGGCCAGGTAGGGGATGCGGTGGTCCAGGAAGGCCGCGACCGCGACCTCGTTGGCGGCGTTCAATACCGCCGCCGAGCTGCCACCGGCCTTGAGGGCATCGTAGGCCAGTTGCAGGCAAGGGAAGCGGCGGGTATCCGGGGCCTCGAAGGTGAGCTGGCCGAGCTTGGCGAGATCGAGCCAGTGCACGCCGGTCTCGACTCGCTCGGGGTAGGCGAGGGCGTGGGCGATGGGGATGCGCATGTCGGGGTTGGACAACTGGGCGAGCACGGAACCGTCCTGGTATTCGACCATGGAGTGGATGATGCTCTGTGGATGCACGACCACGTCGATTTGTTCCGGGGCGGCGTTGAACAGCCAGTGCGCCTCGATCACCTCCAGGCCCTTGTTCATCATGGTCGCCGAGTCGACCGAGATCTTGCGGCCCATGACCCAGTTCGGATGTGCCACCGCTTCTTCCGGGGTGACGGCGGCCAGGGTCTCGACGGCACGGGTACGGAACGGCCCGCCCGAGGCGGTGAGCAGGATGCGGCGGACGCCGTGGGCGGCCATGTCGCCGTCGTAGGGTTCCGGCATGGACTGGAACACGGCGTTGTGTTCGCTGTCGATGGGCAGCAGGGTGGCCCGGCCGGCGGCGACGGCGTCCATGAAGAACTGGCCGGCCATGACCAGGGTTTCCTTGTTGGCCAGGAGGACGCGCTTGCCGGCGCGGGCGGCGGCCAGGGCCGGGCGCATGCCGGCGGCGCCGACGATGGCGGCCATCACGGAATCGACCTCGTGCAGGCTGGCCACCATCTCCAGGGCCTCGACCCCGTACAGCACCTCGATGGCCAGTCCGGCCAGGGCTTCCTGCAACTGACCGGCCCGCTCGGCATCGAGGACGACGGCGTACTTGGGCCGGAACTGCCGGCATTGTTCGGCCAGCTTGTCGATCTGGTTCTGCCCGGTCAGGGCGATGACCTTGAAGCGGTCGGGATGGCGCGCCACCACATCCAGGGTGTTGACGCCGATGGTGCCGGTGGCGCCCAGTATGGTCAGGTTGTGCAGGGTCATTTGAGCAGTATCCAGAGCATGGCGGCCACCGGTAGCACGGCCAGCTGGCTGTCGATGCGGTCGAGCACGCCGCCATGGCCGGGCAGCAGGTTGCCGCTGTCCTTGATGCCGGCGCGGCGCTTGAGCCAGGATTCGAACAAGTCGCCCAGCACGCTCAGCACGAACAGGGCCAGGAAGGCGGCCAGGAGGGACAGGCTCGGGGCGCGGCCCGAGACCAGGGCGACGACGACGGCATAGCCGAGCACGGCGAGGGCGCCGCCCAGGGCACCCTCGCGGGTCTTGCCGGGACTGATGGTGGGGGCCAGTTTGTGCTTGCCGTAGCGGCGGCCGGCGAAGTAGGCGGCGCTGTCGGCGACCACCGCGACGGCGGCGGCGACCAGGACCAGCCAGGGCGATTCGACGCGCAGGTGGAGGAGGGCGAGCAGGGTGGGCAGCAGCACCAGCCAGCCGATGAGCAGCCCGGCGCCGGCCGGCGGTAGGTTCCAGCCGCGCGCCAGCCAGGCCGGCACCAGCACGGCCCAGAAGGCCAGCGCGGGGGCATAGGTGGAGGCCGTGCCGGCGACGTCCAGGCCGGCGATCAGGTAGGCCAGGGCCAGGGTGGTGGCGGCGTAGGCGACCCGGAACGGGGGCGCCAGCTTGAACAGGCCGGCCCATTCCCAGGCCCCGCCGGTCAGGAACAGGGCGACGAAGGCGAACCAGAGCCAGGCCGGCGCGGCGAACAGGGCGAGCAGGAAGGCCGCGCCCAGCACCCCGGCGGTGGCCAGGCGCAGGCTAAGATTGGACCAGTTGTTCACTGGTGCGGCCAAAACGGCGTTCCCGATGTTGGTAGGACTCGATGGCCGCGTCGAGGGCGGCGGCGTCGAAGTCCGGCCAGAGGGTGTCGGTGAAGAACAGCTCGGTGTAGGCGAGTTGCCAGAGCAGGAAGTTGCTGATGCGCTTCTCGCCGCCGGTGCGGATGAACAGGTCCGGTTCCGGCGCGTAGGCCATGGCCAGGTGTTCGGCCAGGGCGGCCTCGGTGATCTCGTGGCTGCGCGGATGTGCGGTGCGCCAGGCATTGACCGCCTGCATGATGTCCCAGCGGCCACCATAGTTGGCCGCCACGGTCAGGGTGAGCTTGGTATTGTCGGCGGTGAGTTCCTCGCCCTTGGCGATGAGGTTGCGCAGGTGGTCGTCGAAGCGGGACAGGTCGCCGATGATCTTCAGGCGGACGCCGTTCTTGTGCAGCTTCTTGACCTCGCGCTCCAGGGCCATGACGAACAGCTCCATGAGCCGGTTCACTTCATCGGGCGGGCGGCGCCAATTCTCCGAACTGAAGGCGAACAGGGTCAGGTATTCCACCCCCCGTTCGACGCAGGCCTTGATCACGTCGCGCACCCGTTCGACGCCCTGGGCGTGGCCGGCGACGCGCGGCATCAGGCGCTTCTTGGCCCAGCGCCCGTTGCCGTCCATGATGATGGCGACGTGGCGCGGGACCGGAGGCGGTTCCGGTATCTCGGTCGTGGAGCTGAAGAATCGGCGGATCATGACGGTGGCCGGTCGCTTAAACCGCCATCAGATCCTTTTCCTTCTCGGCCAGGACCTTGTCCATCTCGGCGATGTACTTGTCGGTCATCTTCTGGATCTCGTCGGCGGCGCGACGCTCGTCGTCCTCGCCGATTTCCTTGTCCTTGAGCAGTTCCTTGAGGTGGGCGATGGCGTCGCGGCGGATGTTGCGCACCGCGACCTTGCCGCCTTCCGCTTCGCCGCGCACGATCTTGACCATTTCCTTGCGGCGCTCCTCGGTCATGGCCGGGATCGGCACCCGGACGATGTCGCCCATGGAGGCCGGATTGAGGCCCAGGTCGCAATCGCGGATGGTCTTCTCGATCTTGGCCGACATGCTCTTTTCCCAGGGCTGCACGCCCAGGGTGTGGGCGTCGATCACCGAGATGTTGGCGACCTGGTTGAGCGGCATCATGCTGCCGTAGTAGTCGATCCGGACATGGTCGAGCAGGCCGGCGTGGGCGCGCCCGGTACGGACCTTGGCGAATTCGTGCTTCAACGCCTCGACCGACTTCTTCATCTTGTCTTCGGCGGTTTTCTTGATGTCGTTGATCATCTCTGTCTCCTGGTCAAAGCGTGACGAGGGTACCTTCGTTTTCGCCATGGACGATGCGTCGCAGCGCCCCGGCCTTGAAAATCGAGAACACCCGCAGGGGCATCTTCTGCTCCCGGCAGAGCGCGAAGGCCGCGGTGTCGAGCACGCCCAGGCCCTTGGCGATGGCCTCGTCGAAGGTCAGCTGGTCGTACTTGGTCGCGCTCGGGTCCTTCTTGGGGTCGGCGGTATAGACGCCATCGACCTTGGTGGCCTTGAGCATCAGGTCGGCGCCGATCTCGGCGGCGCGCAGGGCGGCCGCGGTGTCGGTGGTGAAGAACGGGTTGCCGGTGCCGCCACCGAAGATGACGACGCGGCCGGCCTCCAGGTGACGCACGGCGGCGTCGCGCTCGAAGCCTTCGCCGACGTGGGCGATGGTCACCGCGGTCATGACCTGGGCCGGGATGCCGGCGGCCATCAAGGCATCCTTGAGGGCCAGCGAGTTCATCACCGTGGCCAGCATGCCCATCGAATCGGCGGTCGCCCGGTCCATGCCCGAGAGGGCGCCGGTGGCGCCCCGGAACAGGTTGCCGCCGCCCACCACGATGCCGACCTGGACGCCCAGGCCGACCACCTCGTCGATCTGCCTGACGAAGCCGGCCATGGTCTCGGCGTGGTAGCCGAAGGCGTCGGGGCCCATCAGGGCCTCGCCGGACAGCTTCAGGAGGATGCGGCGGTGGGCGATGCCTGCCACGGTCTTAGACCTTGGCGGCCGCGGCCACTTCGGCGGCGAAGTCGGACACCTTCTTCTCGATGCCCTCGCCGACGATGTACAGGGTGAAGCCGTGGCACTGGGAGCCCTTGGACTTCAGCACCTGCTCGACGGTCTGCTTGTCGTCCTTGACGAAAGGCTGGGACAGCAGGGTGACTTCCTTGAGGAACTTGGTGACGCTACCCTCGACCATCTTCTCGACGATGTTGGCGGGCTTGCCGGATTCGGCGGCCTTCTGCTCGGCGACGCGGCGCTCGGAGTCGATCAGGTCCTGGGACACGCCGGAGGCATCCATGGCCTTGGGCTTGGAGGCGGCGATGTGCATGGCGATGTCCTTGGCCAGGCCTTCGTCGCCGGCCACGTCGACCAGGACGCCGATCTTGGCGCCGCCGTGCACGTAGCTGGCCAGCTTGCCGTTGGCGGCGATGCGGACGAAACGACGCAGGGACATGTTCTCGCCGATCTTGCCGACCAGCTCGGTGCGCACTTCCTCGACCGTCTTGTCGCCGATCTTCATGGCGGACAGGGCAGCGACGTCGGCAGGGTTCTGGCTCACGACCATCTCGGCCAGGTTCTTGACCAGGGCCTGGAAGTCGTCGTTCTTGGCCACGAAGTCGGTCTCGCAGTTGACTTCGATCATCGAGCCCAGCTTGCCGTCGGCGCTGATGTGGATGCCGACGATGCCTTCGGCGGCGACCCGGCCGGCGCTCTTGGCGGCCTTGCTGCCGAACTTGACGCGCAGGATCTCCTCGGCCTTCTGCATGTCGCCTTCGGCCTCGTTCAGGGCGCGCTTGCAGTCCATCATCGGGGCATCGGTACGTTCGCGCAGTTCCTTGACCATGGAAGCGGTGATTTCCGCCATATTCATTCTCCAGATTCAGTTAGTTGATTCAGTGTGAAAACGCCCCGATCACGGGGCGCTTTCGATCGGTCAGCCTTTATTTCGTCATGCCCGCGCAGGCGGACATCCAGTTAATTAAGCTGGGTTCCCGCCTGCGCGAGAACGACAAAATCAGCGCGATTACTCGGTGCTGGGGGCGTCCTCGACCTCGACATACTCGTCCTGCACGGCGGCGACCAGTTCCTCGATCACGTTGGCCTTGCCTTCCAGGACCGCGTCGGCGATGCCGCGGGCATACAGGCGGATGGCACGGCTGGAGTCGTCGTTGCCGGGGATGACGTAGTCGACGCCGGCCGGGGTGTTGTTGGAGTCGACGATGCCGATCACGGGGATGCCCAGCTTGTTGGCCTCGGTGATGGCGATCTTCTGGTAGCCGACGTCGACGACGAACAGGGCGTCGGGCAAGCCAGCCATTTCCTTGATGCCGCCCAGGGAGCGGTTCAGGTTGTCGTATTCGCGTTGCAGGGTCAGGATTTCCTTCTTGTTCAGGGCTTCCTTGGCGCCTTCAGCCAGCATGGCTTCCATGTCCTTGAGGCGCTTGACCGACTGCTTGACGGTCTTGAAGTTGGTCAGCATGCCGCCCAGCCAGCGGTGGGAGATCCAGGGCATGCCGCAGCGTTGGGCTTCCTCGGCCATGATGTCGCGGGCGGCGCGCTTGGTGCCGACGAACAGGATGGAACCCTTGTTGGAGGCGAGCTGGCGCACGAATTTGGCCGCTTCCTCGAACATCGGCAGCGACTTTTCCAGGTTGATGATGTGGATCTTGTTACGATGGCCGAAGATGAACGGGGCCATCTTGGGGTTCCAGTAACGGGTCTGGTGGCCGAAATGGACGCCGGCCTCCAGCATTTGACGCATGGTCACGGACATAACTACTCAGGAGTAGTCATGTCCG
>JAAXVP010000468.1 GCA_013335435.1 Thiobacillus sp.
GTCTGGTCAGCCGGAGCGAAGGGGTGGATGTCGGCAAACTCGGGCCAGGTGACCGGGATCATCTCGCTGGTGGCGTTGAGCTTCATGGTGCACGAGCCCAGCGAGATCATCGAATGATCCAGCGCCAGATCGCGGTTCTGCAGGCGCTTGAGGTAGCGCAGCATCTCGTGCTCGGTGTGGTGGGTGTTGAACACCGGGTGCGACAGGATCGCATCGCCGCGCAGCAGGGTTTCCGGCAGGTTGCCGCCGCGGGCCGCGACGGTGGTGTCGAGCGCAGCGACGTCGGCCGTGGCGCCAAAGGCCTGGAGCAGGGCGGCGATGTCGGCCTGGGTGGTTTTCTCGTCGAGGGAAATGCCGAGCGCTTTGCCATCAACGTGACGCAGGTTGTAGCCAGCGGCCTGGGCGGCGGTGTAGATGGCGGCGGTCTTGCTGCCGGTGGCGACCTGCAGGGTGTCGAAGAAGGTGTTGGAGGTCAGCGCAAAGCTGGCCTGTTGCAGGCCTTCGGCCAGCATGGCGGCCAGGCGGTGGATGCGCGCAGCGATGGTGCGCAGGCCTTCCGGGCCGTGATAGACGGCGTACATGCCGGCCATGTTGGCCAGCAGCACCTGCGAGGTACAGATGTTGGAGTTGGCCTTCTCGCGGCGGATGTGCTGCTCGCGGGTCTGCAGGCTCATGCGCAGGGCGGTCTTGCCGCGGGAATCCTTCGAGACGCCGATGATGCGGCCGGGCATGGAGCGCACATGGGCTTCGCGGGTGGCGAAGAAGGCGGCGTGGGGGCCACCGAAGCCGAGGGGCACGCCAAAGCGCTGGGCCGAGCCAAGGACGATGTCGGCACCCAGTTCGCCCGGTGACTTGAGCAGCACCAGGGCCATCAGGTCTGAAGCCACGGCGACGACCGCAGCCTTGGTTTTGAGGCCGGCAATGACGCCGGAAATGTCGGTGACCTCGCCGCGTTCGTTGGGGTATTGCAGCAGGGCGCCGAAGACTTCATGGCTGGCGGCCTCGGCGGCCGGACCGACGATCAGCTCGAAGCCGAAATAGTCGGCGCGGGTGCGCACCACGTCGAGGGTTTGCGGGAAGGTCGCTTCATCGACAAAGAAGGCCTGGCTCTTGACCTTGGAGATCCGGCGCGCCATGGCCATGGCTTCGGCAGCGGCGGTGGCTTCGTCGAGCAGCGAGGCGTTGGCAAGCTCGAGCCCGGTGAGGTCGATGACCATCTGCTGGAAATTCAGCAGCGCTTCCAGACGGCCTTGGGCGATCTCGGCCTGGTAGGGCGTGTAGGCGGTGTACCAGCCGGGGTTCTCCATCACGTTGCGCAGGATGACCTTGGGCGTGATGGTGTCGTAGTAGCCCATGCCGATGAGGGACTTCTTCAGCACGTTCTTGCCGGCGATGGCCTTCAGGTTCGCCAGTGCCATGTGTTCGGGAACCGGCTCGCCGAGGGCCAGCGGCGCGGGCAGGCGAATGCCGGCGGGCACGGTCTGGTCGATCAGGGTATCGAGGGAATCGACGCCGATGGCGGCAAGCATCGCCGGCAACTCGTTAGCACAGGGGCCGAGGTGACGGCGGATGAAGTCGTCGCCCTGTTCGAGCGTGGCGAGCGGGGCGGAGAGAAGGGTCTTCGACATGGGGGTACTCGATTTGGATTTACGGCAACAGCAGGGGGTGGGGTGCACCGGCCGGGCGCACCCGCGAGCCAGGACTTAACCGATGGCGGCTTCGTAGCCGGCGGCGTCGAGGAGGGCGTCCACGGCGGCAGCGTTGGCGGGCTTGATCTTGAACAGCCAGGCAGCGTAGGCATCGGTATTCACGGATTCCGGGGCATCAACGGCTTCCTGGTTGGCGGCGATGATTTCGCCGGCCACCGGGGCGTAGATGTCGGAGGCCGCCTTGACCGATTCGATCACCGCGATGGATTCCCCGGCGGTCACGACACGGCCGGCTTC
>JAAXVP010000469.1 GCA_013335435.1 Thiobacillus sp.
AGCGGCCAGAACCTGGCCCGCATCCTGGAAACCGAGGGCGTCCCCTTCATCGCCCTGGACGACGACCCCAAGCGGGTCAAGGAGGCCGCCGCCGCCGGCGACAACGTGGTGTTCGGCGACTGCACCCGGGCCGAGGTGCTCACCGCCGCCGGCCTCAACCGCGCCCGCGCCGTAGTGGTCAGCTTCGCCCACACCCCGACCGCGCTACAGGTGCTCGCCACCGCGCGCCAGTTGCGACCGGGCGCGCCGGTGATCGTGCGCACCCTGGACGAATCGGATCTCGACCAGTTGATGGCGGCGGGGGCCATGGAGGTGGTGCCGGAGGTACTCGAGGGCGCCCTCATGCTCGGCTCGCAGACCCTACTGATGGCCGGGGTGCCGCTCGGCACCGTGCTCAAGCGCATCCGCCGGATGCGGGAATTGCGCTACAGCACCCTGCGCGGCTACTTCCAGGGCGTCACCGACGAACTGGAGGAAAGCGCCGGCCAGGAACGCCTGGCCTCGATCCTGATCGAGGCGGGCCAACCCGGGGTCGGCCGCAGCCTCGGCGAACTCGATCTGGAAACCCTGCATATCGTCGTCCTGGCGGTGCGGCGGCACGGCATCCGCGCCACCGATCCGACCCTGGAAACCCGCCTGGAGGCTGGCGACACCCTGATCCTGCGCGGCGGCATCGAGGCCATCGAGGCCGCCAAACTGAAGCTGGGTACGGCCTAGTTCGCCGGCTTCTGCTGGCGAACCAGCAACTCGAGGGTCAACTGCATCGCGTCGAGACGCTTCTCCAAGGCCTCGACGCGATGTTCGAGCGCCTCGGCGGTCTGGCACTTGCCGGTCATGCAGGGCGGCTGCCCGCCTGCCATGCCACGCATGTTGCAGGGCTTCTGGCCCATCATGCCAGCCCGCATGGGCTTGCCCATGCCCATACCCATGCCCATCATCGGCGCGGGAGCGGTCGCCGTCGGGGCGGTCGCCGCCGGGGCGGGTGCGGCCGCCTCCTCGGCGCGTACAGCCAGGGAAGTCGCCAGGGCGACGGTCAGCAGGGCGGCGGAAAACAGGTGACGGGACATGGTGCATCTCCTCGATGTAATTGGAAAACCTACGACTACCACGGACCGTAGACGTTCCCGGCCCGCCACAGATTCAGCGTGCGACGGCCTCGACCATCAGCCGCTTCATTTCCCGCACGGCGTTGTCCCAACCCATGAACACGGCCTCGGCGACGATGGCGTGGCCGATGTTGAGCTCGTTTACGCCCGGGATGGCGGCGACCGCCTGGACGTTGTGAAAATGCAGGCCATGACCGGCGTTGACTTGCAGGCCCAGGGCCAGGCCGTGCTCGACGGCGACGCGGACGCGCGCCAGTTCGTGTTCCGCCTCGGCCTCGGTGGTCGCGTCGGCGTAGCGGCCGGTGTGGATCTCCACCACCGGGGCGCCGGCGGTGCGGGCGGCGTCGAGCTGGTGCGGCTCCGGGTCGATGAACAGGGATACCCGGATGCCGGCCTCGCCCAGGCGGGCGCAGGCATCGGCGATCTTGTTCAGCTGGCCGGCGACGTCGAGGCCGCCCTCGGTGGTCAGTTCCTGGCGCCGCTCCGGCACCAGGCAGACGTCCTGGGGCAGAACGCGCAGGGCGATGGCGATCATCTCATCGGTGACCGCCATCTCCAGGTTCATCTTGGTGCGCAGGATGCCGCGCAGGATGTCGACATCGGCATCCTGGATGTGGCGGCGGTCCTCCCGGAGGTGCAGGGTGATGGAGTCGGCGCCGGCGTTCTCCGCCATCAGGGCGGCCTGGACCGGGCTCGGGTAGCGGGTGCCGCGCGCCTGGCGGAGCGTGGCGACGTGGTCGATGTTGACGCCTAGTTTGATCATTGCGGGAAGGGTGAAGGGTGAAGGGTGAAGGGTGAAGGGTGAAGGGTGAAGGGTGAAGGGTGAAGGGTGAAGGGTAGGGAGTATAGACGCTAGCCCTA
>JAAXVP010000470.1 GCA_013335435.1 Thiobacillus sp.
TCCCGGTGAAGCGGAAGTTACCGCTGTACTCCTCCGGCGCCGCTGGCTCGCCGCCATCATAGCCACAGGTGAGGCCCTGCGTCCCGAACATGACCAGGACCGAGTGGGGCATGTCAATGCTGGCAACCAGCTTGCGGTTGATGTAGAGCTGGCCGCGAGCAGGCACACCGTGTCCCTTGGCAGGGTCGGGCTTGCCGGTCGGCTCGAACTCGTACCGCAGCTCTACTTCACCTTCCGGGATCGCCTCGTTGGACTTCAGCCACCACTTGTCCCGGCCGAGCCAGTTGTACAGGAAGTGGAGTATCTGCTCCTTGACGAAGAAGGTGTAACCGCCGGTGCGCCCGCCCTGGGCCAGCAGCACCCCCTCTGCACCGCCCTTCGGGATCACGACATCTGCCGTGATGCTCCAGGGCCGGTTGTACAGCTTGGGGGTAGCGGTAAAGGGTACGGACGCCCCGCCCGCATACAAGACATACTTGTTCCTCGGCCTGGCAATAGTCGGGCGTTCCACACTGAGGCGGCTGCGAACGTCGCCATCAATCGGCAGTACCTGGTACTTGCCCGCTTCGGCCCACCACCGGCCGACCATTTCGATCACCTTGTCGCGGTGCTCGGCGGCCAGGTTATGACACTCGGAGTAATCCTCATCCACATGGTACAACTCCCAGTCGTGGGCCTCGATATCCACCAACACTTCGTTGGGAATGGGGGAGCCGAACTGGCGACCCTTCTTGGCAGCCTCCGTGAAGCTCGTGCCCGGCCATGGGCAGACCGCCCGCCAGCCGTCGTGATAAATCGCGCGGTGCCCGAACATCTCGAAGTACTGGGTATGGTGATTGCTTGCCGCAGCGGCCTCGTTGAAGGTGTGGGCGAAGCTCACCCCGTCAATGGGGGCCTGGTGCACGCCGCGGATGCTCTCGGGCGCTTCGGCACCAAGGGCTTCCAGAACCGTCGGGACGAAGTCAATGATGTGGCCGTACTGGGCGCGTATCTCGCCGCGGGCCTGGATCCCCCTGGGCCACGACACGATGCACGGGTCGGTGGTGCCGCCCCGGTACGTCTCGCGCTTCCAGCGGAGGAACGGCGTATTGCCGGCGTTGGTCCAGCCCCAGGGGTAGTGGTTGCAGGTCTCGACGCCGCCCAGCTGGTCAATCACCTTGAGGTTATCCTCGAGCGACTCGGCCACGTTGTTGAAAAAAAACATCTCGTTGAGCGAGCCTACCGGACCGCCCTCGGAGCTGGCGCCGTTGTCGGAGATGACGATGATCAGCGTGTTGTCCAGCTCGCCGATCTCTTCCAGGAACGTGAGGACGCGCCCAAAGTGGTAATCGGTGAAGCTCATGAAGCCGGCATAGACCTCCATGTACCGCGCAAAGAGCCGCCTGGCGTCGGCCGGCAGCGTATCCCACACGGGCACGTCAGGGTCGTGCGCGGACAGCTCCGTGTCGGGCGGGATGATGCCCATCTCGAGCTGGCGCTGGTGGACGATCTCGCGGTACTTGTCCCAGCCCATGTCAAACTTACCCTTGTACTTGTCCGCCCACTCCTTGGGCACGTGGTGCGGCGCATGGCCTGCACCCGTAGCGTAATACAGGAAGAAGGGCTTGTCCGGCGCATTGACGTGCGCATCCTGAATAAACTCGATGGCCTTGTCGGCCAGATCTACGCTCAGGTGATAGCCCTCCTCCGGCTGCGAGGGCTGCTCGATCTCGTGGTTGTCGTAGACCAGCTCCGGATACCACTGGTTCGTTTCGCCGCCCATAAACCCATAGTAACGCTCGAAGCCGCGGCTCAGCGGCCAGCGGTCGTAAGGTCCGGCTGCTGTGAGGTGTTCGGGGGGGTCAGGTGCCACTTCCCGACGGCGAAGGTGTTGTAGCCTTTTTGCAGCAGCATCTCGCTGAGCATGCCCTTGTCAAAGGGCAGTACGCCGTTGTAACCGGGGTACCCGGTGGAGGTCTCGGTG
>JAAXVP010000199.1 GCA_013335435.1 Thiobacillus sp.
CCACCCCCATCCCGCGCAGCCTGGCGATGAGCTATTTCGCCGACCTCGACGTCTCGGTCATCGACGAACTGCCGCCCGGCCGCAAGCCGATCACTACCCGGGTGGTCGGCAGCGGCAAACGCGCCGAGGTGGTCGCCCGCCTGCGCGACTACTGCGCAACGGGTGCCCAGGCCTACTGGGTCTGCCCGCTGGTGGAGGAGTCGGAAAAGGTCGACCTCAAGGCCGCCATCGACGCCCATGCCGAACTGGTCGCCGAGCTGCCCGGACTGCGCATCGGCCTCGCCCACGGCCGCCTCAAGGCGGACGAGAAGGCCGCCGTGATGGCCGCCTTCAAGCAGGGCGAACTGGACCTGCTGGTCGCCACCACGGTGATCGAGGTCGGCGTCGACGTGGCCAACGCCAGCCTGATGGTGATCGAGCACGCCGAGCGCATGGGCCTGGCCCAGCTGCACCAGTTGCGCGGCCGGGTCGGCCGGGGCGGCCGGGAGTCCACCTGCCTACTGCTCTACGCGGAGCCGCTCTCGGAAACCGCGCGCCGGCGCCTGCGCATCATCAAGGACAGCCAGGACGGCTTCGCCATCGCCCGCGAGGACCTGGCCCTGCGCGGCCCGGGCGAGTTCCTCGGCGCCCGCCAGTCGGGCGCCCCCATGCTGCGCTTCGCCGACCTGGAGGCCGACCAGGACCTGCTCGAGGCGGCCCGCGATGCCGCCGCCCAACTGCTCCGCGACGCCCCCGAGGCGGTGCGCCGCCATCTCGGCCGCTGGCTGAGCCGCGACCAGGACTGGATGCAGGCCTGATGACCGCCAGAATGCCGGCGATTCACGGCTACACTGGATGGTAGGCACATAGACGGCAATTCTTCCCTACCTGCTTCGGCAGGATCATGTAGTCGGATTGATCAGAGCACTCAGCATGGAACTCGCCTACGACGAACTGTCCGCGCAAACCAAGCGCATCACCCTGGCCGGCCGCCTGGACCTCAAGGGCGCCGGCGAGATCGAGCAGCGTTTCACCACCCTGGCCGGCAACGCCGCCGGCGATGTCATCGTCGACATGAAGGAGGTCGAGTTCATCGCCTCCATCGGCATGCGCCTGCTGCTCACCAGCGCCAAGGCCAAGGCCAGGCAGGGCGGCAGGATGGCCTTGTATGGCCTCCGCCCGATCGTCAAGGAGGCCCTGGAGATGGCCGGCATCGACAGCCTGGTGCCGATGTTTGCCGACGAAGCGGCCGCCCTTGCCGGCCTGTCCGCCTGACCGGGACGCTGCCGTGGCGGCCGGGCAAGCCTCCCGCCTGACCCTGGCCAACGACCACGCCGGCCTCGCCCTCCTGGGCGACTGGCTCAGGGCCTTCGCCGACGCGCACGGACTGCCGGCCGAAACGGCGCAACGGCTCGACCTGGTCCTGACCGAGGCGGTCACCAATATCATGGACTACGCCAAGCCGGGCGACGGCGAAGGCCGGATCGAGTTGACCTGCGCCCCCGGCGACGACCAGATCGAGATCGAACTGGCCGACGACGGCCCCCCCTTCGACCCCGCCGCGCGTGCCCCGGCCAGGCTCCCGGCCAACCTGGACGAGGTCGAGCCGGGCGGCCTCGGCATCCACCTGATGCGCCGCTACACGAGCCGCTTCGAATACCGGCGCGAGGCCGGCCGCAACGTCCTCGACATGGCCCTGCCGGTCGACCCCGATACCATCCCGTCCAGGCCGCCCGAGCTGACCGATTACGGCCGCATCCGACTCTTCCGGGACCTAGACGATCCCCGGCTCGGCGAAGTCCTGGCCTCCTGCCGCCGCCTGCGCCTGGCCGACGGCGACCGGCTGATCGAGGCCGGCCAGGCCAACCATCGCCTGTACCTGCTGCTCGACGGCCGCATGGAGGCCCGCCTGTCCAGCGAGGCCACGGAAAAGGGCATCGCCATCGCCGCCGGCGAGAGCATCGGCGAGATGTCCCTGCTGGACGGCAAGCCGACCTCGGCGAACGTGTATTCGGTCGGCGCGAGCGAGGTCCTGGTGGTCGACGAGGAGACCTTCTGGCAGGGCCTGGCGCCGTTGCCTGGCGTGATGCGCAACCTCACCCGCCTGATCATCCAGCGCCTGCGCGCGAGCAGCGAGCGGATGCTGCAGACCCTGGCCGAACAGCTCAGGTATGAGCACCTGAAAAAGGAGCTGGCCAGCGCCCGTGACATCCAGATGGGCCTGCTGCCGCATCGCAGCCCGCTGTTCCCGCGCCACCCGCAGGTCGACAGCCATGCCCTGCTGCTGCCGGCCAAGGAGGTCGGCGGCGACCTCTACGACGCCTTCGCGCTCGACGACGAACACATCCTGGTCGCGGTCGGCGACGTCTCCGGCAAGGGCATGCCGGCGGCCATGTTCATGATGCGCACCCTCACCCTGCTGCGCGCCCAGGTCAGCGCCGGGCCGCCCGGCGAGTCGTTCATGGCGACCCTGAACGGCCTGCTCAACGAAGGCAACGATGCCGACATGTTCGTCACCCTGGCCATCGCCATCCTGTCGGTGCGCAGCGGCCGCCTGGTCCTGTTCAACGGCGGCCATCCGCCGCCCATGCTGTCGCGCGCCGGCGGCCCCTTCGCGGCCGTGGTCGGCGCCAAGGGCGCCTTGCTGGGCATCATGCCGGTGGTGCGCTACCAGTCACTGGAGCTGACCCTGGCCCCGGGCGACCGCCTGGTCCTGTACAGCGACGGCGTCACCGAGGCGGAGGATCCGCAGCGCGACATGCTCGGCCAGCCGGGCATGCAGGCGGCCCTGGACGACTGCCCGGCCGAGGCCCCGATGACCACCCTGGTGGAACGCTTGGCCGCGGGCGTGCACCGGTACGCGGCCGGTGCGGAACAGTCCGACGACATCACCATCCTGGCCCTGCGCTACCGGGGCCCCTGACCATTGGTCGGGACGCTGATGGCGCCGGCCGGAATATGGTATTTTTACCCTACACCAACCATCTACGAGGGGAGCCTGCCATGCGATTCTTACTCGGCTTCGTTGTCCTGATATTCGTTTCCACTTGCGCCCTGGCCGACGACGCCGTCGTGGGCTACGTCAAGACGGTCAAGGGCGAGGCCTACGTGGTCACCGCCGGCAAGCCGGTCAAGGCGGCGGTGGGTACCCCGGTGCAGGCCGGCAGCGTGCTCAAGACCGGCGCCCAGGCCAGCCTGGGGGTCACCTTCAAGGACAACACCGTGATGTCCTTCGGCCCCGATACCGTGCTGACCGTCGACGAATACATCTACGCCCCCAACCAGGGCAGCGTGAAGCTGGGCGCCAGCCTGGCCAAGGGCACCCTGGCCTACCTGTCCGGCGCCATCGCCAAGATCAAGCCGGATGCCGTCACCGTCAAGACGCCCACCGGCACCATCGGGGTGCGCGGCACCCACTTCGTGGTCAAGGTCGAGGACTGAGCGCCACCCCGGCGGCGCGCCGGGGATCAGGCGAGGGCGGCGATCCACTGGGTCGCCCGGCGCAGCTTGCCGGCCACATCAAGGGCCAGGTTCTCCAGCAAGGCGATCTTCAACTGCGGCATCTGCTCCGACAGGCGGTCGATGGCCTCCTTGTCCAGGATCCGGCACCTGACCTCGGTGTCGGCATGCACCGAGGCGCTCCGGGTGGTCTGGCCGAGCAGCACCATCTCGCCGAAATTCATGCCCGGCCCGAGCGAGGCGATGCGCTGGTGGCCACCGTTCTGCAGCGGCACCAGGATGCTCACCTGGCCGGACTCGATGAAGAAGATGCGGCCGTCGCCGGCCTGCCCGGTGACCAGGATGGCGGCCCCGGAGGCAAACACCTGGACGCTGGTGAGGGCCTCGACCTGGTCCAGCAGATCATCCGGCACGCCCTGGAACAGGGGCGAATCCGCGAGCGAACCGGCCGTATCGGCATAATGGGCCGCGGCGCCGTAGAGCCGGTTCTCGCACCACTCCACGGCCAGGTCGTTGTCCTCGAAGCATAGGCAGCCGCGGTCGCCGGCATGGGCCGACCGGCTCAGCGGCTCGACGATGCCGGCGCGCTCGTGGATGCGCGAGAACACCACGGCGATGTCGTCGCCGGCAAAGCCCAGCCGGGCCTGGTTGAGCAGCCGGGCCGCGCTCTCCGAGATGCCCGCCACCTGGTTCATGTCGAGGATGAAGCTGTGCGTGTCGGGCGCCATTTCCCGCATGCGCCGGATCACGTACTCGATCCCGTCCACGGCCAGGTAGCCGTGCAGGCACAGGTACTTGATGCGGTGGGCCTGGGCGTTCAGGCAGGCGCGCATGTCGGCGCCGGGCTGGCGCCGCGAGGGCGCGTCGGCCCCGGTATAGACCCGGCTCAACGCCATGGCCGGCTGGCCGGCATGGCTGAAGACGTGCATGTTGAAGTCGCGCGACAACTGCTTGCACACCTCGATGCCGCGCACGCTGTTGCCCTTCTCGTCGAGGAGCGGGGAAAAGATGCCGATGCCGAAGCGGCCCGGCAGCACGGCGATGATGCCGCCGCCGACGCCGCTCTTGGCCGGCATGCCGACCTCGTACAGCCAGCTGCCGGCATAGTCGTACATGCCGCAGGTGGCCATGACGCTGAGCACCCGCTCGACGTGCTCGGCCGGCAGGGCGCGCTGGCCGGTGACCGGGTGCACGCCGCCGTTGGCCAGGGTGGCCGCCATGTAGGCCAGGTCCCGGCAGTCGACCAGGACCGAGCATTGCCGGAAATAGTTTTCCAGCGAGGCCATCGGCTCGCCGTCGATGATGCCGAAGTTCTTCAGCATCCAGGCGATGGCGCGGTTGCGGAAACCGGTCTCGCTCTCGGAGCGGTACACCGATTCGTCGACCCCGACGGCACGGCCGACGAAGGCCGACATCGACGACTCGATGCGCCGCCATTGCGCCTCCGGGGTGTCCCCGGCGACCAGGCTGGCGGTGGCGATCGCACCGGCATTGATCATCGGATTGAGCGGTGCACCAGTTTGGGGATTCAGGCTGATCGAATTGAAGGCATCGCCGCTCGGTTCGACCCCCACCTTGGCGAGCACGGCATCGCGCCCCCTATCGGCCAGGGCGGCCGCATAGACGAAGGGTTTCGAGATCGACTGGATGGTGAACGGCTGGCCGGCATCGCCCACCGTATAGGCCACGCCGTCCAGGGTGACCAGGCAGATGCCGAACCAGGCCGGATCGGCCTTGGTCAGCTCGGGTATGTAGCTGGCCAGGGCACCCCGGTCGAGACCGGCGATGCGGCGGTGCAAGTCTTCGAGATAGGTCTGGATCGGCGACTGCATGGGTTCTCCTCCGCGATTGGGCGTCGGTAGATATACGCAATAATCGCGCCAGCCCGGTGACCGGGCGGTCGCCGCTCACTTTTCCGTGAAGGCGATGACCTCTCCGGTCTGCCCCTTGCCCAGGCGGCCGAGATGGAAACGGACCAGGGGGTCGTCCGGCCGCTCGGCGGCGAGCCGTTCGAAGGCCGCCAGGCAGGCCGGATCGTTTGCCGCCATGAGCCGGTAGGCGGCCTCGTAGTCGGGATCGGGGGCGGCCGCTTCCCCTTCTGGCGGGATCAGCGGCTGGTAGACCATCAGGGCCTCGGTCTTGCCCTTCAGGACCAGCTTGCCGACCGGGCGCGCGACGATGCCCGTGCAGCCGGACAGGGTCGCCTCGGAGACGCAGACCAGGGTGCCGAGCTGCTTGTTCACGCTTTCCAGCCGGGACGCCGTGTTGACCGGGTCGCCCAGGGCCCGGTAGTCGAAGATGGTCGAGCCGCCGAAGTTGCCCACCGTGACCTCGCCGGTGTGGATGCCGATCCGGGTCGCCCCGAACGGCACCCCGCGGGCATTGGCCGCCGCCGCATAACGCTGGGCATAGCGGTGCATGGCGATGGCGCAGTTCAGCGCCCGCTGGCGATGGTCGGGCTGTTCGACCGGGGCGGAGAACATGATGGCCACGGCGTCGCCGACGATGCGGTCCAGGGTGCCCTCGTGCTCGAAGGCGATGTGGATCATGTTGTCGAGGTAGTCGTTGAGCAGGGCGACGGCCTCGCCCGGGTCGAGCTTCTCCATCAGGTTGGTGAACCCGGCCAGGTCGGTGAAGATGAAGCTGCACTCGCGCCGGGTACCGCCCAGTTCGAGGTGGCCGGGATGGTCGACCAGGTAGCTCACCAGGTTGGGCGAGACGTAGCGCGAGAAGGCCCGCTTGACCCAGCGCTGGCGCCGCTCGCTGCTGATGTGGTGGTACAGGCTGGCCAGGATGAATACCGCCAGCAGGACCAGGGCCGGCGTCATGGGATCGAGCAGCAGGCCGTGCCGGGAATAGGCGTACCAGCCGCCCAGACCGGTCACCGCCAGGGTCGCCGTAGCGGCCAGGGCCGACAGGAGCGCGCCGGCCGAGACGCCGATGAAGCCGACCAGCAGCCCGCCCACCAC
>JAAXVP010000200.1 GCA_013335435.1 Thiobacillus sp.
CTCGCCCAGGCGCGAAGCCTGGCCGCGCAGGGCCAGCCAGCGCACGCCGCCGGCGGGACTCTGCATCTGATAGTCGGCCGTCCAGTAGGGCACCCCGGCCGGTTCCTCGATCAGCAGCGCGGACAACCAGGCATTGAAGTCGTCCAGGGCCCCGCACTCTGTGAGCATGGCGCCCAGGGCGCCGTCGCAGCTCAACTTGTCGCTGGCGTGGTCGTATTCCCAGGTGCCCACCTCGGTGGCGTCGAGCAGCCAGGCCAGACGGGTCTCCGCGTGGGTCTGGCCGTCCTCCAGGAACAGCAGGCCGAGCCGCTCGACCAACCGGTGCTGGCTGACTATCCCCAACACTTCGCCGCCCACATCGGTCACCGCCATGTGGCGGATCCCGAGCCGCGCCATTCGCTCGACCGCCTCGCTGACCGAAGTATCTACCGGGATGGCGAGCAGAGGCGACGACATGACCTCGCGCAGAGGCATGCCGGCGGGTTCCGCGTATCGGGCCAACAGGCGCGGCAGATCCCGTTCGGTCAGGATACCCAGAACCTGGTCGCCGTCCGCAATCAGGACGTATTCGAGCCGGTGCGCCACCATGCGGGCCAGGGCCTCGGACACCGTGCAGTCGGGCGCAAGGCGAACGTGGTTGCTCTCCATGACGCTGTCCAGGCCATGCAGGCGCGAGTAGACATCCTGGCCGAAGTGGGCGCGGAAATCGCTTTCGCTGACGATGCCGAGCAAGTCTCCGACACTGTCGAGCACGACCAGATGACGGATGCCGTGCCGTATCAGGAGCAGATGTCCGGACCGGAAATCGAGATCGCCTGGGGCGGTCAGCAGGGGACCGCTCATCACCGAACGAACCGCCGCGGTCGGCGCAACCCGGCCGTGGGCCAGGCAGATGACATCGCGTTCGGTCAGGATGCCGACCGGCCGGCCGGATTCGGTAACCAGAAGGCAGGATACCTTGCGCTCGGCCATCAGGCGCACCGCCTCGGCCACAGGGCTGGAAGCGGCGATCGTGACGACCTCGGCTGAAACCAGCTCGGCGAGGGTCAGGCGCAGGGCGAGAGGCATGGTCAACCGGTGTTGGAATCGTCGCCGTAGCGTTCCGCAATGGTGACGAACTGGTCATAGACGACGGTGAAGGCGTCCACCACGTCGGGATCGAAATGCCGTCCCCGCTCGGCGACGATGATCGCCTGCGCCTGCGCATAGGGCATGGGGGGCTTGTAGACGCGCCGGGTAATCAGGGCGTCGAAAACATCCGCCAGCGCCATCAGGCGTGCCGGGACGGGGATGGCGTCGCCCGCCAGGCCGTCCGGGTAGCCGCTGCCGTCCCATTTCTCATGGTGCCAATGGGCGATCTGCTTGGCGATGGCCAGGAAGGCCACCGGTTTGACGGCGTCACGCTCGGCTTGTTCGATGGCATCGGAACCCAGGCGGGCATGGGTCTTCATGATTTCCCATTCCTCCCCGCTCAGTTTGCCCGGCTTGAGCAGGATATGGTCCGGGATGCCGACTTTGCCGATGTCGTGCAAAGGTGCGGACTTCGCCAGCAGGTCGATGTAATCGGGTGGTAACCGGGCGGAAAAGCGCGGGTGGCCGGACAGGCACTCGGCCAATGCCCGCACGTAGGACTGGGTACGCCGGATGTGGTTGCCGGTTTCCGGATCGCGTGTCTCCGCGAGCCTGGCCAGGGCGTGGATGCTGACATCCTGAATGAGCAGTATCTCTTTCAGGCGTGCGGCGACCTCCGCTTCAAGCACCTCGTTCTTGTTTTGCAGCCAGTCATGCGCCTCTTTCAGTTCCAGGTGTGCCCGGATACGTGCCAGGACGATGGGAGGGCGGATCGGCTTGGTGATGTAATCGACGGCACCGAGGTCGAAGCCGCGCTGCTCGTCCTCCATGGCGTTCATGGCCGTGACGAAGATGACCGGCAGGTCGATGGTGCGGGGATCCTGGCGCAATTGTTCGAGCACCGAGTAGCCATCCATGCCGGGCATCATGACGTCGAGCAGGATCAGGTCGGGCCGGGGGTCGGACTGCGCCAGGCGCACGGCGCGCGGCCCGGAGTTGGCGATCAGGACACGGTAGAAAGGCGACAGCAACTCGGTCATCACGGCCAGGTTCTCGGGGGTGTCGTCCACCACCAGCAGGGTAACGATCTTGTCGGTTCGGGCTCGGTCTTGCTGGGGCATGCTGGGCGACTCCGTGCGCTGACCCCCCATTATCGGCCGGCTTCCGCGGAACTGTAGTCTTCGGGAGGGCCGTCCGACTTGAGTTCCTTTAGTGCCGATCACGGGTCATAGTACTGCCATCGTCCACTCCCTCGCAGCCGGGCACATCAAGGTGTAGGATTTGCCCCCTCATGCGCATCGCCGACCTTCGCCAGCACCTGCGCGCCCTGGGCGCCAAACCGGGCCACGAGCACCGCTTCCTCTCGGCCTGGACCCAGGTCCGTACTTTCGACAAGCGGCACAGCAAGGCTGAAGACTACTTTCCCCTGGCCCTGCGCACCGCCCTGCCCGATCTGATCGCCGAACTGGACGGCCTGGCCCGGCTGAAATCCGAGTATCCGGGCGAGGATGGTTCCGCCCGCCTTCTGGTCGAACTGGCCGATGGCCAGATGGTGGAGAGCGTGCTGCTGCCGCGCGACGGCGTCTGCGTCTCGACCCAGGTCGGCTGCGCGGTCGGCTGCCGGTTCTGCATGACCGGCCGGGATGGCCTGCTGCGCCAGCTCGGCAGCGCCGAGATCGTCGCCCAGGTGGTCCTGGCGCGGCGCCTGCGACCGGTGAAGAAGGTCGTGTTCATGGGCATGGGGGAACCGGCCCACAACCTGGACAACGTCCTGGAGGCGATCGACCTGCTCGGCACCGAGGGCGGCATCGGCCACAAGAACCTGGTCTTTTCCACGGTCGGCGACCTCCGGGTGTTCGAGCGTCTGCCGGCGGGGCGTGTCAAGCCGGCCCTGGCCCTGTCCCTGCATACCACCGATGCCGTGCTGCGCGCCCACCTGCTGCCCAAGGCGCCGAGGATAGCTCCCGCCGAACTGGTCGAATTGGCCGAACGCTATGCGCGCGCGACCGGCTACCCGATCCAGTACCAGTGGACCCTGCTCGAAGGGGTCAACGACAGCGATGCCGAACTGGATGCCATCGCCCGTCTGCTCAAGGGCAAGTACGCGATGATGAATTTCATCCCGTACAACAACGTCGACGGCCTCGGCTATCGCCGGCCCAGCATGGAACGGACCCAGGCGATGGCGCGTTTCCTGCACGAGCACGGCATCCTGACCAAGCTGCGCGACTCGGCCGGCCAGGACGTGGAGGGCGGTTGCGGCCAGTTGCGGGCGCGCAGCCTGAAGACGAAGCGCCCAGGCCAACATGACGATGCGTGCCGTCCAGCGCTAGAATTGCGCAACTGAATTGCATATCCATCCATGGCCAGCCAAGCCGAATCCCTGATCAAGCCGCACGGGCGCGCCACATCGGCGCGCCTGCGCGTGCTGGAGATCCTGCTCGCCGCACCGCATGCCATGAGCCATGCCGAGATCGAGGCCGGCCTGGAGGCGGAAGTCTGCCCGGACCGGGTGACCCTGTACCGGGTCCTCGACTGGCTGGTCTCCAAGGAGCTCGCCCACAAGATCGCCGGCGAAGACCGGACCTGGCGCTTCAATGCCGTCGCCGAGGACCGCCATGGCCATGCCCACTTCCATTGCAGCCGCTGCGGCCAGGTTTTCTGCCTGAGCGAACTGCAACCGGCCTTCGCTTTCAACCTGCCCCCCGGCTACCGTTTCCAGCGCGCCGATCTGACCATCCAGGGACTGTGCCCGCATTGCAGCGGGCAGGCCTGAGGGATGACGTTGCGTACAAGCCCGGCATTGCCTAATATGCAACCGAGTTGCACAACCTGCCTACCCAAATGATCCTGGCCCAAATCCTGCTCGCCACCCTGGCTGGCGGCGTTCTGTCCGTACTGGCTGCCGCGACCCTGTCGCTGACCATCCTCAAGGACATCGCCCACAAGCTGGTCGGATTCTCGGTCGGCATCATGCTGGCCATCACCTTTCTCGACCTGCTTCCGGAAGCCATCGAGGCGCTGGACGGCCACGCGGTCGGCGCCACCGTGCTGGCCGGCATCATGATCTTCTTCGCCCTGGAAAAGACCGCCCTGTGGCGCCACGACCACCACGAGGACAGCGACCATGTCTGCCACTCGCACCATGCCGCCGGGCCGCTCATCGTCCTCGGCGACGGCCTGCACAACTTCGTCGACGGCATCTTGATCGCCGCGGCCTTCCTGCAGGATCCGGCGCTCGGCTGGGCCACCACGATCGCCGTCATCTCGCACGAAATCCCCCAGGAAGTGGGCGATTTCATGGTCCTGCTGAATGCCGGCTACGGCCGGCTCAAGGCGCTCTGGCTGAACGTCCTGTCCAGCCTGGCCGCCGTGCTGGGCGGCGTGATCGGCTGGTTCGCGCTGGGCGATGCCGGCGGTATCATTCCCTACGTCCTGGCCCTGGCGGCATCGAGTTTCATCTACATCGCCGTCGCCGACCTGGTGCCGGAACTGCATAAGCACCGCAAGCCGGCCGATTTCATCATCCAGTTCGCCCTGTTGGCCGCCGGCATCGGCGTGGCCCTGCTGAATTCGCACGGCCACTGACACCCGCTGACCGGAAACACGCGCGGCATCCTGGCTGCCCGTGCCTAGGCCGTCGGCGCGGAACTCCGGATCAGGTGGTCGAAGGCCGCCAGGCTGGCCGTCGCCCCCGCCCCCATGGCGATGACGATCTGCTTATAGGGCACCGTGGTGCAGTCGCCGGCCGCGAACACGCCGGGCACCGAGGTCTGGCCGCGGGCGTCGATGACGATCTCGCCGAAGCGGGACAGCTCCAGCGTACCCTTCAGCCAGTCGGTGTTGGGCAGCAGGCCGATCTGCACGAACACGCCTTCCAGGGCGATGTGCTGGCCCTGGCCGGTCACCCGGTCGGTATAGGTCAGGCCGTTGACCTTGCCGCCGGCGCCGGTGACCTCGGTGGTCTGGGCGCTCTTGATCACGGTGACGTTGGCCAGGCTGTACAGCTTGCTTTGCAGCACCGCGTCGGCGCGCAGGCTGTCGCCGAACTCCAGCAGGGTGACGTGGCCGACGATGCCGGCCAGGTCGATGGCCGCCTCGACGCCGGAGTTGCCGCCGCCCACCACGGCGACGTGCTTGCCCTTGAACAGGGGGCCGTCGCAGTGCGGGCAGTAGGCCACGCCCTTGCCGCGGTACTCCTGCTCGCCGGGCACGTTCAGCTCGCGCCAGCGCGCCCCGGTGGCCAGGATCAAGGCCTTGGCCTTGAGCACGGCGCCGTTGCCCAGGCGCACCGTATGGTAGGCGCCCTCCCCGCCCGGGATCAGGGCCTCGGCCTTCTGCAGGTTCATGATCTCGACGCCATATTCCTTGACGTGCTCCTCCAGGGCGCGGCCCAGCTTGGGACCGTCGGTATGGGGCACGGAAATCAGGTTCTCGATCGCCAGGGTGTCCATCACCTGGCCGCCGAAGCGCTCGGCCAGAACGCCGGTGCGGATGCCCTTGCGCGCCGCGTACACCGCCGCCGCCGCGCCGGCCGGGCCGCCGCCCACCACCAGGACGTCGAAGGGGGCCTGCTCGGCCAGGCGCGCGGCATCCCGCTCGGCGGCGCCGGTGTCGAGCCGGGCGACGATCTCCTCCACGCTCATGCGGCCGTTCTCGAACAGCTCGCCGTTCAGGTAGACGCTGGGCACGGCCATGATCTGGCGGGCGTCGACCTCGTCCTGGAACAGGGCGCCGTCGATCATGACGTTCTCGATGGCCGGATTCAGGGCCGCCATGGCGTTGATGGCCTGCACCACGTCCGGGCAATTGTGGCAGGACAGGGAGATGTAGGTTTCGAAGCGCAACGGGCCCTTGAGGGCACGGATGGCGTCGGCCACCCCGGCGTCGATCTTGGGCGCGTAGCCGCTGGCCTGGAGCAGGGCCAGGATCAGGGAGGTGAACTCGTGGCCCATGGGCAGGCCGGCGAAGCGGATGCGGGCCGGTTGGCCGACCCGGCCGATGCTGAAGGACGGCCGGCGGCCATCGATGCCGTTCTCCAGCAGGGAGACCTTGGCCGACAGGCTGGCGATGTCCTCCAGGAGGCCGCGCATCTCGGCCGACTTCGGGCCGTCGTCCAGTGAGGCGACCAGTTCGATGGGGTCGACCAGCCTTTCCAGATAGGCCTGCAACTGGGCCTTGATGTTGGCGTCGAGCATGTCGGTTCTCCTGAGGCGGATGGCAATAGCAAGGCGTCTGGGGTCAGACGGCTTGGTGCTGCGATCGAGATCGGAAGAGCG
>JAAXVP010000201.1 GCA_013335435.1 Thiobacillus sp.
GGCCTGTGCCGGCGGCATCGCGCTGCTCGTCGTACAGGTGCACGCCGCACTTGGCGTGCTTGGCCGCGATCATGGCCGCGTCGGCGTGCTTGAACAGGGTGGAGACGTCGTTGCCGTGCGCCGGGCACAGGGCGACGCCGATGCCCGCCGTGACCAGGATTTCCTGGCCGGCCAGCGGCATCGTGGTGTCGAGGGCGTCGAGCAGGGCTTGCGCCGTGGCCAGGGCGGCCTTCTCGCCGACGCCGGTGAGCAGGACGGCGAACTCGTCGCCCGACAACCGGCCGATGATGCCGTGCGGGCCGACCCTGCCGGCAAAGCGGTGGGCCACGGTGCGCAGCAGTTCGTCGCCGGCCTCGTGACCCAGTGTGTCGTTGATCTCCTGGAAGCGGTCGATATCGCCGATCAGCAGGGCCAGACCCTCGGCGCCGTGCAGGTCGATCTCCTTGCGGACGTGGTCGTGGAACAGCGAGCGGTTGGGCAGGCCGGTGAGGTTGTCGTACAGGGACAGGTATTCCAGCTCCTGGTTGACCGCCGAGAGACGCTTGTTGACCCGTTGCAGTTCAGCCTGCGCTTCCTCCGCTTCGCGCCGCGCCAGCTCGACCTTTTCCATGGCCATGGCGTTCTCGATGGCGATTGCCGCCTGGCCGGCGAACAGTTCGAGCAGGTGGAGGTCGTTTTCGCTGAATTCGCCGCCGCCGGCCTTGTTCATGCAGGCTATGCCGCCCAGGAAGTGCTGGCGGCCGACCAGCGGCACCATGAGCAGCGTGCCGGCCTCCTTTTCCCAGAGGTTCCTTTCCCGGTCGGAGAGTTCGCTCAGGACGCCGCGCCACCAAGGTTTCTGGTGCTTCCAGACCCAGCCGCAGACGCCGAAGTCGAGCGGCAGCGATTCGCCGACGATCTCGTCGACATGGTCGCCGGAGCCGGCCCGGTAGGTGTATTCGTCGCATTCGCGGTTGAGCAGCGGCAACAGCACGGTTCCCGCGCCGGTCAATTCCCGTGCGCGCTCGACGATCAGGGCGAATACCTTGTCGAGATCCAGCTCGCTGCCGACCGCCAGGGCGGTTTCGCGCAGCAGCCTGATCTCGTGTTCGCGCCGCCGCAGCTCCTCCTGCAGCGTCGCCAGCCGATCCGAATCCAGGTTTGCCATCTTGGTCATCCGGCGATTGATGGGGGATGCTGCCTGTCTAAAGCGACGATTCGAATACCTTGGGTCGTTAGTGAGTTTATTACTTTAGTTAAGTGTTCCGGCAAGGAATTTTACAACTCGATAAAGGTGGGGCAGGGACACTGTCGTCCGTCTAACTCGACAGGTCCTTCAGGCGCTGGGCATCGAGCACGCCGATGTTGCGACCGCGCACCTCGATCACCTCGGCCTGCTCGAGCTGGCGCAGGGCGCGCGAGAAGTGGGCCGGCGACATGTTGAGGCGGGCGGCGACGACCTGCTTCTGTACCGGCAGGGTGAACTCGTAGCTGTTGCTGGCCACCTTCGGGGCGTAATGGAGCAGGAAGCAGGCGACCCGCTTGCTGGCCGAGCTGAGCTTGAGGTCGCGCACCTCGTAGACCAGCTTTTCCATGGCCCGGCTCATGTGGCCGAACATCTTGAGGGCGAAGTCCTCGTCCTCGGCGATCAGGCCGATGATCGCTTCGCGCTCGATCAGGACGATGTCGCAGGCCGCCCCGGCCTGGGCGTTGACCGGGTAGGGCGTGTGCAGGAAGGCGATGGCGTCGCAGAACATCTCGCCCTCGTTGATCACCGCCAGGGCCTTGCCGATGGTGTCGCCGGTCAGACTGTCCGGGAAGCCGAGCAGGACCTTGCCCTTGGCGATGCCGTAGAAACCGAGCGCAGGCTCGCCGGAGCGGAACAGCCAGTCGTTGCGTTCCAGGTGGATGACCTGGGTGCCGCGCGCCAGCCGGGCCAGTTGGGTATCCGGCAGGCGGGCGAACAGGCGCAGGCGTTTGAGCCCCTCCAGTGCGTTCAAGCGGCGTCTCCGGCGGCGGTTTCCAGGTGCACGGTGCGGGTCGGAAAGGCGATCCCGGCGCCATGGCGGGCGATGATCGCGGCCACCTTGAGCAGGACGTCCTGCTTGATCTCGTGGTAGCGCACCCACCCCGTGGTCTTGGTGAAGGTGTAGATGAAGAAGTTGAGCGAGGAATCGGCGAATTCGTTGAAGTTCACGATCAGGGTCTGCTCGGTGTCGATCTCCGGGTGATTTTGCAGCATTTCCTTCACTTCGGCGACGATGGCAGGCAATTTTTCGACATCCTGGTAACGCAGCCCCACGGTCTCGCTGATGCGCCGGTGGGTCATGCGGGAAGGGTTCTCCACCACGATGGTGGTGAATAAGGCGTTGGGCACGTAGATGGGGTTCTTGTTGAAGGCGCGGATGCGGGTATGGCGCCAGCCGATGTATTCCACCGTGCCCTCCAGGGCCTTGTCCGGCGAGCGGATCCATTCCCCCACGGAGAAGGGCCGGTCCAGGTAGATGGTGAGGCCGCCGAAGAAGTTGGCCAGCAGGTCCTTGGCGGCGAAGCCGACGGCGATGCCGCCGATGCCGCCGGCGGCCAGGATGCCGGAGATGCTGATGCCCAGGGTCTGCATGGCGACCAGGACGGCGATCACCAGGACGGTCAGCTTGGCCAGCTTGGCCAGGGCGTCGATGGTGGTGCGGTCGACTTCTTCGCCGGCCGCCTCGCCCAGGCTGACGATGTTGTTGGCGATGTTGCCGATCAGCAGGACCATGAACCAGGCCAGGCAGGCCACCACGCCTACGTTGCGCAGCGGCGGCACGAACTCGAATATCGGCGCGCCGAGGTGCTTGCCCAGGACGTCGCTGGCGGCGGCGATGCCGACCAGCCAGATGAATACCCGCAGCGGTCTGGCGGCGGCGCGGACGAGGGCGTCATCCCAGACGTTGCTGGTCTGCTGGGTGGCCTTCTCGGCCTGGCGGAGCAGGTAATAGCTCGCGGTGTTCACCGCCACCACGGCCATGACGACGATCAATACCTCGGGCAACCAGGGTTCGGCGAGGAATGACAATCCGAGTTGCTGGGCCAGTTCTTTCATCGCGTGCGCTTCGATCCGCGGTTATCGAATGGCCGATTTTACCGCGATCGGGCCATGCCGCCGCACGGCCGCGACCGAGAAGGGTGTTTTTCGTCATGTCGGGGGCGTACCATTTCAGGTTAAACACGACCTGGAGAAGTGCATGACCCATCCTCTCGCCGGCAAACCCGCTCCCGCAGAATCCCTGATCGATACCGCCGCCCTGTTGCGTGCCTACCATGACCTGCCGGATGTCGGCGATCCCGGCCAGCGCGTCGCCTTCGGCACCAGCGGTCATCGCGGCACCGCGTTGAAGAAGAGTTTCAACGAGGCGCATATCCTGGCCATCACCCAGGCGGTGTGCGAATACCGGGCCGGGCAGGGCATCACCGGGCCGCTTTTCCTGGGCATGGATACCCATGCCCTGTCGGCGCCGGCTCAGCAAACCTGCCTGGAGGTGCTGGCCGGCAACGCCGTCGATACCCGGATGCAGGAGCAGGGCGGCTACACCCCGACCCCGGTGATCTCGCGCGCCATCCTGGACTGGAACCGCGATCCCGCCCGGCCGCGCGCCGACGGCATCGTCATCACGCCGTCGCACAACCCGCCCGTGGACGGCGGCATCAAGTACAACCCGCCCCACGGCGGCCCGGCCGATACCGATGCGACCGGCTGGATCGAACAGCGCGCAAACGCCCTCATGGCGGCCGGCAACAGCGAGGTCAAGCGTGCCAATCCGGCCACGGTGCCGACCGTGCACGCGGTCGATTTCATGATGCCGTACATCAACGACCTCGAAAATGTCATTGATTTCGAAGCGATTCGTTCGGCCAAGCTGCGCATCGGTGTGGACCCGCTGGGCGGTGCGGCGGTGGCCTACTGGCGGCCGATCGCCGACAAGTACGGCCTCGACGTCGAGGTGGTGAACGACAAGGTCGATCCCACCTTCGGCTTCATGACCCTGGACCATGACGGCAAGATCCGCATGGACTGCTCCAGCCCCTACGCCATGGCCAGCCTGGTGGCCCTCAAGGACAAGTACGACATCGCCTGGGGCAACGATGCCGACGTCGACCGCCACGGCATCGTCACGCCCTCGGTCGGCCTGATGAACCCCAACCACTACCTGGCCGTCGCCATCGACTACCTGCTCACCCATCGGCCGCACTGGTCGGCCGATGCGGCGGTCGGCAAGACCCTGGTCAGCTCGGCCATGATCGACCGCGTCGTCGCCGGCCTCGGCCGCAAGATGGTCGAGGTGCCGGTCGGCTTCAAGTGGTTCTCGCTCGGCCTGCTGGAAGGCACGTTCTGCTTCGGCGGCGAGGAGAGCGCCGGGGCCAGCTTCCTGCGCCGCGACGGCACGGTCTGGAGCACCGACAAGGACGGCATCATCCTGGCCCTCCTGAGCGCCGAGATCACCGCCGTCACCGGCAAGGATCCGGGCCGCTACTACCAGGGCCTGGCGGAGAAGTACGGCACGCCGTTCTATGTCCGCATCGACACCCCGGTGAGCCGCGAGGAGAAGGCCGCCTTCAAGCACCTGACTCCGGAGCGGGTGACCGCCGCCAGCCTGGCCGGCGACGCCATCACGGCGAAACTGACCCGTGCGCCTGGCAACGACGCCGCCATCGGCGGCCTCAAGGTGACCACGGCGAACGGCTGGTTCGCCGCCCGGCCGTCCGGTACCGAGGACATCTACAAGATCTATGCCGAAAGCTTCGTCAGCCAGGCGCATCTGGATGCCATCGTGGCGGAGGCCCGCAAGATGGTGTCCGAAGCCTTGGCGTGACCCAGGACTTTCGCCAGCCTACTACGCCCTTGGCTCAGCCCGGGGCGATGCCGGCGGCCGACATGTCCGCACCGCAAAGGCTCGTGATTGCGTCCTTGCACACGGCGGCCGTGTTGGCCATCCTGGTCGGCGGCTGGTTCTGGCTGGCGCCGCCGGCAAGCATTGTGGCGGAAGAGGCCCCGCTCCCGGCCATGGCCTTCATGGCATCCGGGGTGGTCGACTTCGGTCTGGCTGTCTTCCTGGCCAGTTACTGGCGGAAGATGAGGTAGTTATTCCGGGCTGGCGCCGCTCAGCAGCCGGCGGGCGCCGTTGAAGCGCTTGGACCAGTAGCCGTCGTTCATGTCGGAAACCATCACCTGCTTGCTGTGGCTGCTGGCGGCATGGACGAACTGGCCGTCGCCGGCGTAGATGCCGACGTGGGAAAAGGGCTTGTGGCGGGTATTGAAGAAGACCAGGTCGCCCGGCTTCAACTCGGTCTTGGTCACGGTCTCGCCATTCTGGCTGATCGCCTTGGCGCTGTGCGGCAGGTCGATGTCCTCGGTCTGCTTGTAGACGTGGCGGACGAAACCGCTGCAATCGACGCCCTTTTCCGGATTGGTGCCACCCATTTTGTAGGGGCTGCCGAGCAGGCCCAGGGCATAGAGCAGGGGCTGGGCCTTTTCCTTCATGCCGGCAACCAGGCCGCTGTCCTCGGCCGGGGCGTATCCGGTCGTCAGGGTGAGCGCGGCGGCAAGAAGGGAGATGGGTAGGAAGTGGCGCATGCGGGCGAGATTTAGCCATTCAATGGCCCGTTTGTCTACTATGAAAGTGTGGTCAAATGTGAGGATGTACCGGTAGCGGCCTGTTTATAAGGAGGTTTGGTCATGACAAGCGAAGTAGAAGTACGGGATCCCGTGCGTGCAGCGGCCAGCGAAGGCGGCGACCTGAAGGATCGGGTGCGCAACCTGGTGTTGCGGGCCATCGTCGACCGCAAGGCCGACCCGAAGGCCTACCGGGAGGTGCTCAAGGATGCCGTGGAAGGCCTGGGCGAGGGTTTTGGCGCCCATGCCGGGAGTGCCGGGGAGTCGCTCAAGAGCGCCGTGACCGGCCTCGACGAGGCCATGGGCAAGAGCCTTTATGCCTTGCAGTCCGCCGTCGAGGAGACCTGGGGCAATGGCCGCCGGTTCGCCGAGACCGACCTGCGCGAGGCCTATGACGCGGTGCGCGGCCTGGATGACGATCTGGTCGGCACCCTGAAGGATGTCGGCGGCAAGACCAAGGGCGTGCTCAAGGACGAATTCACCCGCATGGGCGAGCATCTGGGCAACAACGGTTCGGACACCGGCACGCAGATCAAGTCGGTCCTCGATGTACTCGGTCGCGACCTCGGCCTGACCGCCAAGGATGCCGGCCGTGACCTCAAGGAAGACGCCCGCGAGGCGGCCGGCCGCCTGTCGGCGGTGACCTCCGGCATCCTGCGCGGCCTGGCCGACGCCCTGGATGGCCGCAAGCCC
>JAAXVP010000202.1 GCA_013335435.1 Thiobacillus sp.
CCTCCCCCGCTTGCGGGGGAGGGAGCACGGAGAGGGGACGTTCTTGGTTTTGTTTCACGTTAACTCCACCCCGTTACGGTTCAGGCGTGGCTCCATCGTCTGGAGTGATCACGGCTCCGCTATCGGAACCATCCGGCGCCACCTGGGACGCTTCCTGCGCAAGCTCGTGCCCGCTGCCATCACCGGCGGCCTTGTCCGCCAACTTCTGCCGGCGCTTTTCTTCCTGCTTCTGTCTTTTCGCCAGGTCACGCTGGCGTTTTTCGAACGGGTAGTTAGTCTTGGCCAAGAGGGCTCCTTTGCTCGCCGCGCGGGCGTATTTGAATGCTGGTTGCGGTCATCGGGCGCCGGGAGGAAGCGTTCATTCGCCGCTTCCCGCCACGCTCACCGCCACCGTGTGTTCGCGCCGGTCGTCGACCAGCGCTATCGCCATGCCGTCCTGCGCGACGCCGTCGACCGTCAGGCCGGGCGGCTCGGGGCCGAGCTGGCTGACGGCGATGTGGTAGACCGTCTCGCGATAGCGGTAGTGGACCTTGAAGCCCGGCCAGTGCGCGGGCAGGCAGGGGGCGATGTAGAGCCGGTCCGATTCCAGGCGCAGGCCGAGCAGGGATTCGATGACCAGCCGGTACATCCAGCCGGCCGAGCCGGTGTACCAGGTCCAGCCGCCGCGCCCGGTGTGCGGCGCCAGGGCATAGACGTCGGCGGCCATGACGTAGGGCTCGACCTTGTAGGTGGCGATGGCGTCGTCGGTCTTGGCATGGTTGGCCGGGTTGATCAGGGTGGTCAGTTCCCAGGCGCGCGCGCTGTCACCGAGCGCCGCGAAGGCCATGGCGGCCCAGATCGCGGCGTGGGTGTACTGGCCGCCGTTCTCGCGCACGCCGGGGACGTAGCCCTTGATGTAGCCGGGGTCCATCTCGGAGCGGTCGAAGGGCGGGTCGAGCAGTTGGACCAGGCCGGCGTCGCGCCGCACCAGGCGTTCGTCCACCGCCTGCATGGCCAGGCGGGCGCGCTCGCCATTACCGGCGCCGGACAGCACGGCCCAGCTCTGCGAGATGGAATCGATCCGGCATTCGGTGTTTTCCGCCGAGCCGAGCGGGGTGCCGTCGTCGAACCAGGCACGCCGGTACCAGGCGCCGTCCCAGCCGTGTAGTTCGAGGTTCGCGCCCAGGCGGGCGGCCTCGGCGGCGCAGAAGCCGGCGAACTCGGGGTCGCCGTGGCGCTCGGCCAGGGCGCCGAACTGGCTGAGCACGTCATGCAGGAAGAAGCCCAGCCAGACGCTTTCGCCCTTGCCCCCGATGCCGACCCGGTTCATGCCGTCGTTCCAGTCGCCGGAGCCGATCAGGGGCAGGCCGCGTTCGCCGTGGCGCAGACCGTGCCGGATCGCCCTGACGCAATGCCGGTACAGGCTTTCCGTGGCTACGGAGCGTCCCGGCAGGTCGTAGTAGGAGTCGTCGTCCGGGTCGAGCGGGCGGCCTTCCAGGAACGCCACCGGCTCGTCCAGCACGCCGGTGTCGCCGCTGCTCTGGACATAGCGGCAGGTGGCCAGGGCCAGCCACAGGTAGTCGTCGGAACAATGGCTGCGCACGCCCCGGCCGGCCGGCGGGTGCCACCAGTGCTGGACGTCGCCTTCGGTGAACTGGCGCCCCGCGCACAGGAGCAGCTGGGCGCGCAGCAGCCGGGGTTCGGCGTGCACCAGGGCCATCGCGTCCTGCAACTGGTCGCGGAAGCCGAAGGCGCCGCCCGACTGGTAGTAGCCGCTGCGCGCCCACATCCGGCAGGCCAGGGTCTGGTACAGCAGCCAGCCGTTGGCGAGCACGTTGAGCGACTGGTCGGGGGTATCCACCTGGACCGCGCCCAGGGTGTGGTTCCAGTACTGCCAGACCGCTTCCAGGGCCTGCCGCGCGGCATGGCTGCCGCGGAAGCGGTGTACCAGACGGCTGACTTCGTCGCCGCCGGGCGTGCCGGCCAGGCCCAGGCGAAAGACGATCTCGCGCTCCTGGCCGTCGGCCAGGTCGAAGGCCACCTGGATCGCCGCGCAGGGGTCGAGGCCGGCCCCCGCCTTGCCGGACAGGTGGCTGCGCGCCAGCGCCGCCGGGTTGGCCAGGCTGCCGTTGCGGCCGATGAACTCGGCCCGACTGCAGGTTACGCTGCGGTTGACGTCGTCGACGTCGAAGAAGGCGACCCGGTCGGGGAATTCGCTGTTGTACGGGTTGCGGGCGTAGAGCGCGCCGCTGTACGGGTCGGCCTCGGTGGTCACGTGCAGGAGCGATTTCGGCCGCAGGTCGCCCAGCACCCATTCCACGTAGCCGGTGGCGGACAGCCGGCGCGGCCGGCCGGACTGGTTGCGCACCTTGAGGACGGAGAACTTCACCGCCGCGTCGGTGGCGACATAGACCCACAGCTCCGAGCGGATGCCGGCCTCGGCGTGCTCGAACACGCTATAGCCGAAGCCGTGCCGGCTGGTGTAGGGCGTGGCGCCGCGCCGGGGCAGCGGGGTGGGCGACCAGAACCGGCCGGTTTCCTCGTCGCGCAGGTAGAAGGCCTCGCCGCTCGGGTCGGACACCGGGTCGTTGTGCCAGGGCGTGAGGCGGAATTCATGGGCGTTCTCGCCCCAGGTGTAGGCCTGGCCGCTCTCCGAAATCACGCTGCCGAACTGCGGATTGGCCAGCACGTTCGCCCACGGCGCCGGGGTGACCTGCTCGGCCGTGGTGGTGATGACGTATTCGCGCCCGTCCGGGGTGAAGCCGCCGAGGCCGTTGGCCAGGATCAGCTCGCGGCGCGGCGCTTCGATGGCTGCCGCGGGTTCGTCCGGATCGGACCGGCCGGCGACCAGGCGCGGCACCCGCGCTTCCGGCAGGCCGGGGCGGTTGACCTGTTCCGCCAGGGTGCCCCGGCTGTCGCTGAGGATGACCCGTGCGACGGTCTGGAACAGGGTGCGGTCTTCTTCCGATATCTGTTCCGCCGAGCGGATGAAGATGCCGCCCGGCCGGTCGATCGCCTGGCTTTCCAGCCCCACCGCCACCAGGCCCAGGATCTGGTCGTGCAGGGCCTGCCGGTAACCGGCGCGGTCCTCGTTCCAGATCACCAAATCCACCGCCAGTCCCTTCAGGCGCCAGTAGGCGTGGGCCTGGATGAGCTGGCGTACCAGCTCGATGTTGGCCAGGTCGACGATGCGCAGCAGGACGATGGGGAGGTCGCCGGAGATGGCGTAGCCCCACAGGCCGGATTGTCCGCGCCGGTTGCGCAGCAGCACACTGGCGTCGGCGCGCAGGGCGGCGTTGGCGTACAGGATCGAGTTGGCCAGGCGGCCGTAGAGCTGCGCGTCGGCCTCGGCGGCGTTGATCTGGCGCAGCAGCACCTGGGCGTGGGTCCAGGCCAGGTCGAAGACGCGGTCGGCGAGGCGCCGGTCCTGATACTTGCCGACCAGGCCCAGGGCTGCCGCGCGGCTGGTTCCGATGCCGTAGACCAGGTCGACGTTGGCCGACTGGCCCGGCTGGATGGTGAGGCGGCCGCGGATGGCCACCACCGGGTCGAGCACCGAACCCTGGCTGCCCGACAACGCCGCGTCGGCGTCCAGCGCCCGCGGCGTGGCGAGGTCGCGGCCGCGGCCGATGAAGCGGGCCCGGTCGGTCTCGTAGGAAAATCCGCCGGACTCGGTATCGTGCACGGCCATCAGGTGGAACAGCCAGGGGGGCTGTTCGTCGCGCGAGCGGGGCCGGCGGGTGCACAGGATGGCCCGCTGCGCCTCGACGATCTCGGTCTGCACGAACAGGTTGCTGAAGGCCGGGTGCAGGGCGTCGGCGGCGGGGTCGGCCAGGACCACCTCGGCGTAGCTGGTGACTTCGAGGGTGCGGGGCTCGGCGGCATTGTTGGTGATGCGCACCCGGCGCAGTTCGATGTCGTCTTCCGGCGACACCACGATATCGGTATGGAGCTCGAAATCGCCGTCGCGGCGGCGGAATTCCGCCCGGCCTTCCGAGAAGATCGCTTCGCAGTGTTCCGCGCGCTTCCGGGCCGGCTGGTAGGCGCTGGTCCAGACCGCGCCGCTGCCGACGTCGCGCAGGTAGCAGAAGGTGCCCCAGTCGTCGCGGGTGGCATCCTCGCGCCAGCGGGTCACGGCGAGGTCGCGCCAGCGGCTGTAGCCACCGCCCGCGTGGGTGACCATGACGTGATAGCGGCCGTTGGACAGCAACTGCACTTCCGGGATCGGCGTATCCGGGCTGCTCAACACCCGGATCGGCATCTGCGGGCTGGCCGCGCCGGCCTCGATGCCGGTGAGCTCGGCGGTGTGGGCATAGAACGCCGAGGCGCGCGGGATGCGCTCCTGCAACAGCAGCAGGGTGGCCTGGAACAGCGGGTCGGCGGCGAAGCGCCGCTGCATCGGCCGGTCCAGCAGCAGCCAGGCCAGGGCGAGCAGGCTCATGCCCTGGTGATGGGCCATGTAGGAGTGCACCAGGGCATGGGTCTCGCCGCGCCGTTGCCGGATCGGGGTGTAGTCGATGGCCTCGTGCAGGCCGAACCAGCCTTCCGCCCCGGCGGCGGCGAGCCGTTGCAGGTTCAGGCAGGCCGCCTCCGGCGCCACCATCAGCGCCAGCGCCGAGGCGTAGGGCGCGACGACCCGGTCCTCGGCGAGGCCGCGCTTCAGGCCCAGGCCGGGCACGCCGAAGGCGCGGTATTGGTAGTTGAGCTGGGCGTCCACCGCGTTGTAGCCGGATTCCGAGATGCCCCAGGGCAGGCCGAGCTGGTCGCCGTACTCGATCTGGCGCGCCACCGCCGCCTTGGCGGTCTGGTCGAGCAGGGTGTGGTCGTAGTTCGGCATCACCAGCTGCGGCATCAGGTACTCGAACATCGAGCCGCTCCACGACAGCAGGATCGGCTCGCCGCCGGCGCGGGTGAGCAGGCGACCGAGGGCGAACCAGCTCTCCTGGGGCAACTGGCCCTGGGCGATGGCGACGAACACGCACAGGCGCACCTCCGAGGCCAGCAGGTCGTAGTAGCTGGCATCCAGGCGGCGCTCGTCGACGTTGTAGCCGATGGCAAGCAAGCGCGACGCCTTGTCGTACAGGAAGCCGTATTCCATCTCCGCGAGTTCGCCGGCCAGCAGGGCCAGGCGCTGGATGGCCGCGATGCGGTCCCGGGCGCGCGCGCTGCCGAGTTCGACGTGCCGACGCAGCGCGGCAAGCTGTGTTGCCAGTACGGGATCGCCGGTCGTCGGCAACTCGGCCAGCCGCGCCGACAGGGCCACCCCGAGTCCCGCCAGGGCGCGCAGGGTCGGCATGGCATGGATCTCCGGCAGATCGCCGAGCGCCTCCGGCGTTTCCGCCAGGGCGCTCCACGGCGCAAGGAATGCCAGTTCGTCCTGGCCGGCCCGGCATTGCCGGACCAAGGCCTGTGCCCACCAGTGCGCCTGGCCGTCCGGTTCGCCGGCCAGGTCGGCGAGGATGGCCTCGGCCGAGCGGGTCAACTGCTCCAGCAGGCGGCGCACCGCCGTGAGCGAGTCGGCCGGCAGGTCGTGGGCATACTCGCGCGCGTCCCGGTATTCCTCGTCGAAGCGGGCCAGCGTGGCGGGCGCGCGCGCGCCCGTCGCCGCCGCCAGTATGGCCAGGGTATCGCCCAGGCCGTCCAGCCAGCGCGGTTCCAGGAGCGGGCGGTCGACAAGCCCGAGCAGGCCGGGACGCAAGGTCAGCAGATGGCCGGCCAGGTTGCCGCTGTCCACCGTCGAGATGTAGGCCGGGTGCATCGTCTGCAAGGTCTGGGTGTCGTACCAGTTGTAGAAGTGGCCGCGGTGGCGTTCCAGTCCCGCCATCGTCGCCAGGGTGTGGTCCGTGCGCTCGACCAGTTGCCCGGCCGGGATGTAGCCGAAATCGTAGGCGGACAGGTTGGCCAGCAGCGCCAGGCCCATGTTGGTGGGCGAGGTGCGATGGGCGAGCCGGGCCTCGTGGTATTCCTGGTAGTTGTCGGGTGGCAGCCAGTGGTCATCGGGGCCGACGAAGGTCTCGAAGAAGGCCCAGGTCTTGCGCGCGATGCGGCCGAGGAAACGGGTCTGTTCGGCGCTCAGGCTGGCCTCGCGGCGGGCCAGGGGCAGGCTGATCCACCAGGTGATGAGCGGGGACGCCAGCCACAAAGCCAGGATGGGGCCGGCCACGGCCAGCGCGGCCGGATTGACGGCGGCCAGGCCGAGGGCCGCGCCGGCGGCGAGCGAAGGCGCGAACGCCATGGTGCGGAACGAGGCGGCGAGATCGCTGCGGCTGAGCCGTTCCTGGTCGCCGGAGGGATTCCATTCCAGCAGCCGCCGGTGGCTGACCAGCA
>JAAXVP010000203.1 GCA_013335435.1 Thiobacillus sp.
TGATAGTCGGGTGCTTCGGCGGTGAACTTGCCATCGGGCCCGACGGCGCAGATCAGATCGGGGCCAGCACCGTCGATGAATCGGCCGCGTTCGGCAATGACACATCGATGCACGAAAGCCAGAGGAACCTCAAAAGGCGGCAGACGGCGCAACCTATGCTCATCGTATGGCTCGATGACGACAACTTGGGCACTGTTGGCCGAGATGGTCAGCACCTGCATGGAAATGACCACCAAGAGCATCGAAACCGCCGGCAAGGCCAAGGGCGTGCAGGAACTGATCAGCGGCCAGGCCGAACTGAGCCGTGAATACAGCGAGCGCGGCATGGAAGCCCTGCGCAAGAACTTCGCCGCCGCCACCGAAACCAGCGCCGAATATGGCGCCCTGGTCCAGGAAGGCGTCAAGACCGCTCAGGACCAACTGGCCACCATCGCCAAGTCCACCCTGAAGGCTGCCTAAGTTTTACGGTAGTAAAAGCGGAATCCCCCTCCCGCTTTTCAGGCCTGTACCGTGCCAGCGGTGCAGGCCTTTTTATTTGCTGCCGGAATGACGCCCCCTCCACGGTCAAGAGGAGAGGGCTTCGCATCGCGACCTATTTGGCAGCCCCTTGTCCGGGCATGGCGAAGGGTTGCGCAAACATCTTGGTCCACGCCGCCGGATCGGCGTAGTTGAAGGTGTAGATCGTCCCGTACGGCGTCTGCATGGGCACGTAGGCGCTACCCATCGCGGGTGCCGCCGCAGCGGTCGAACCGGCGGCGGTGGGCGCGTTGGCCAACCACCAGTTCGGGTCGAACGGATTCGCATAGCCGGACGGATACGCAGGGGGCGCGGCGGGTGCCGCAGTGGCCGTGGCAGCCGTGGCTGGCGCGAGCGGCACGGTATAGAGCCGCATCATGTTGTTGAAGGTCAGCAACCACCAGTTCGGGTCGAACGGATTCATATAGCCATAGGGATAGGCCTGGGCCGGAGCCGGTGCCGCCGGGGTCTCGGCAACCGCACCGGAAACCGCCAGCATGGCCAAACCCAGGGCAGTCAAAAGCTTGTATCGCATGCGCATGGGTGAACCTCCTTTCCATGAATCAACCTCCTCCTCCCCCACTATAGGCCGTCATACCGGCAGGTTTCTCCGTCAAGACTTGACCAGATAGCGGCTGTGACACCAACCCACCATGTCCATCACGCCGGCCACGTTGTCGAGGACGTCGACCCGCCACCACAGCCCTTGTTGTTCCAGCACGGCCACCCGGGTACCGGTCGGCAGCGGGCTACCGGACAGGATGGCGTATTCGGTGCCCGGACCGACACGGACATTGAGATCGGCGCTGGTCAGATAGACTTCCAGCGCCTCATCCTCACGTCCCATCAGGCGGGCCCGGAAGCTGAGCGAGGGGAAGGCCGGACCGGGATCCGCCTTGCGGCCGGGCGCGATATCCTCATGGCCAAGTACGTCCTTGAGGGCATATTTGGCCATCAGGACCAGGCCGACCTCGATGGCAGCGGCGATCTGTGCCTCGCTGTATTCGTGCCAACCCGAAGGCGGCGTACCCGGGCGGTCGTGCTTGTGGTTGGCCACCAGGACATCGTCGTCGGCATAGACCCGCTTGCTCGCCGTCGATATCCAGCGCCCACCGGCCCGTTCCAGATGGCCGGCGTTGTCCAGCTCGATACCGATGGAACAGCCGTTCAGTCCGCTCCGCCCGGCCCATTGCGATTGACCGGCGTGCCAGGCGATCCGGTTGAACGGCACCAACTGGGTAATCCGGCCGTCGCGAGCGATGACCAGGTGGGCCGAGGCCCTGGCGACCGGGTTGCACAACCAGTCGACCGAGCCTTCCGCGCTGCTGCCCGCGGTGTAATGCATGACGAGATATTCCGGGACCAACTCCCCACCCCGGTTGGGGCTGGCCGCATATGGAAACGGCTGGCCGTCGTCGCCGACTAGGCGGTGGTTCAGTATCTTCATGGCAGACTCCTCGCTGGTTGTTGTACCGGCCGCATCGAGGCGTGCATCGACCGCCTCGATAAAATGCGACTTGCATTGATTTTAGTATTAGATATGCCATTTTTATTCGTTTTCATGACTTTCATCCGGACCGAGGAAATGGCACTCCTGCTGCCTGGACGCTCGGCAAGCCCACCCGCCATCCCCTACAATGCGGAGTTACTTCCTAAGCACTCGCCATCATGTCCAGTCCGCGCAAGATCCTCGTCACCTCCGCCCTCCCCTACGCCAACGGCAGCATCCACCTCGGCCACCTGGTCGAGTACATCCAGACCGACATCTGGGTGCGCTTCCAGAAGATGCGCGGCCACGAGTGCTGGTACTGCTGCGCCGACGACACCCACGGCACGCCGATCATGCTGCGGGCCGAGAAGGAGGGCATCACGCCCGAGCAGCTGATCGACCGGGTCTGGCACGAGCACAAGCGCGACTTCGACGGCTTCCACGTCGACTTCGACAATTTCTACACGACCAACTCGAAAGAAACCCGGCACTACGCCGACACCATCTACACCCGCCTGAAGGACGCCGGCCTGATCGAGGTGCGCGCCATCGAGCAATACTACGACCCGGAAAAGGCGATGTTCCTGCCCGACCGCTTCATCAAGGGCGAGTGCCCGAAGTGCCATGCCAAGGACCAGTACGGCGACAACTGCGAGGCCTGCGGCGCCACCTACCAGCCGACCGAATTGATCGACCCGTATTCCGCCGTGTCCGGCGCGAAACCGGTCAGGAAGACCTCGGACCACTACTTCTTCAAGCTCTCCGACCCGCGCTGCGCCGACTTCCTCAAGGGCTGGATCGTGCCGCCCCAGGTCCAGGCCGAGGCCGGCAACAAGCTCAACGAATGGCTGTCCGGCGGCCTGTCGGACTGGGACATCTCGCGCGACGCGCCCTACTTCGGCTTCGAGATCCCCGGTGCCCCCGGCAAGTACTACTACGTCTGGCTGGACGCCCCGATCGGCTACATGGGCAGCTTCCAGAACCTGTGCGACCGCAACGGCCTCTCCTTCGACGAGTTCTGGAAGCCCGACAGCGAGGCCGAGGTCTATCACTTCATCGGCAAGGACATCCTCTACTTCCACGCCCTGTTCTGGCCCGCCGAGCTTCACCACGCCGGCTTCCGCACGCCGTCGGGCGTGTTCTGCCACGGCTTCCTCACGGTCAACGGCAGCAAGATGTCGAAGTCGCGCGGCACCTTCATCACCGCCGAGAGCTACCTCAACCACCTCAACCCGGAATGGCTGCGCTACTACTACGCCGCCAAGCTGAACGGCTCCATGGAGGACCTCGACCTCAACCTGGAGGACTTCACCGCCCGGGTGAACTCCGACCTGGTCGGCAAGTACGTCAACATCGCCAGCCGCTGCGCCGGCTTCATCACCAAGCGCTTTGAGGGCAAGCTGGGCGAATGCGACCCGGCCGCCATCGCCGAATTCGAGACCGCCTTCCAGAGCCAGGCCATCGCCGTCGCCTACGAGGAGCGGGATTATGGTCGCGCCCTGCGCGAGGTCATGCGTCTGGCCGACGTCGCCAACCTCTACATCGCCGACCGCAAGCCCTGGGAGATGGCCAAGCAGGAAGGCCGCGAGGCCGAGCTGCACCAGGTCTGCTCGACTGCCCTGACCCTGTTCCGCGACCTCACCCTGTACCTCAAGCCGGTCCTGCCCAAGCTGGCCGAGCAGGTCGAGGCCTTCCTCAACATCGCGCCCCTGCACTGGGGCGACCAGTGGGCCTCCCTGCCGGCCGGCCATGTCATCAACGAATACAAGCACCTGATGACCCGGGTCGACCCGAAGCACGTCGAAACCATGGTCGAGGAAAACAAGCAGAGCCTGGAACCGACCCCGGCGCCCGCCCCGGTCCGCCACGCCGAGCACCAGCAGCACACGGCCCAGAGCGACGAAGCCAAGGCCGCCGATGCGAACTTCATCGCCATCGACGACTTCGCCAAGGTCGACCTGCGCATCGCCCGCATCGTCTCGGCCAGCCACGTCGAGGGCGCCGACAAGCTGATCCGCCTGGAACTGGATATCGGCGAGGCCAAGCCGCGCCAGGTCTTCGCCGGCATCAAGTCGGCCTATGACCCGGACAGCCTGGTGGGCCGGATGACCGTCATGGTGGCCAACCTGGCGCCGCGCAAGATGAAGTTCGGCATGAGCGAGGGCATGGTCCTGGCCGCCTCGGGCGACCAGCCCGGCCTGTTCATCCTGTCGCCCGACGCCGGCGCCCAGCCGGGCATGCGGGTGAAATAACCCGATCATTTCGTAGTCACAGAAGGGATACACCATGAGCGAGAACCAATGTTTCATCCTGGGATCGGTATTGGGCAAGGATCTGTCCGCCGAGGAATGCACGCTGTTCACCGGGCTGGGCACGGTCCGGGAACTGGCCGACGGTGAGGTATTGATCCATGAAGGCGAGGTCGACAACAGCCTGCATATCGTCATCGACGGCAACCTCGCCGTGACCCGCCCCGCGGCCGGCGGCGACTGGGTCACCCTGCACGTGCTGCGCAAGGGCGAACTGGCCGGCGAACTCGGCTTCATCGACGGCCTGGAGCATTCCGCCACCCTGCGCGCCCTCGGCCCGACTTCGGTATTCAGCATGCCGCGCGAGCGGTTCGACCCCCTGCTGGACAGCAACCCGCACATGGTGTTCCGGGTCATGCGCGCGATCATCCGCGGCGTCCACAACACCCTGCGCCGGATGAACCGGCAGCAGATCGAGATGAGCAACTACATCACCCACCAGCACGGGCGTTACTGAACCCGGCTTGTGAGCCGGCGGGCGGGCGGGCAGAATCGGGGGCCGATCCCTTCCTGCCCGCATCATGACCCTGCTTGCCGACGAGTTCTATTCCCTCGAAGAGGCCGCCGCCAGCGGCACCGCCGGGCGTGCGCCCCTGGAACGCACCACCGGGCGTGACTTCGCCGCCATCGAGTTCGGCCTGCGCTGGCAGTCCGAGCATGCCAGCCACAGCGACCTCTACGTCGCCAACCAGCTGAACCTGTGGCGCGACTGGTTCCCGCCTGAACTGGAGGCCGCCGTGGTCGACAAACCGGTCGGACACGTCGAATCGGTCGAGTTCAAGCCCGGTCAGCTGGTGCCGGCCTACGAAACCTTTGCCTGCCCAACCGTCGAGGCCCGCCGCTTCGCCTGCCGGGTGGTCAATAACCGACCCCTCGAACCCCATGCCGGGCGCTTCTATCCGAAGGGCCTGATCGCCGGGGTGCGCGACATCACCTCCGATGACCTCACCCCGTTCCGGGTCGCCAGCATGACGGACGGCAAGCTGGTGGCCGACCTCAACCACCCCCTGGCCGACCGGCCGCTTACCGTCACGGCGCGCATCCTCAAGGCCTGGCAGGCCGGCGCCCAGCGCGGCGGCACCGCCCAGGACGTGCCCGACCTGATCGCCGGCAAGGGGCCGGGCATGCAGGCGCGCTGGCGCGGACAGCCGACCGACTTCTTCGGCGCCGACGCCTTCGCCCGCGAACGCGACGAAGCCGATGGCGAGTTCTACAAGGCCCCTCGGATGGTCGACCACCTCGACCGCACCGCCACCCGCCAGGTCGAGAAACTCTACGCCCGCCTGCTGGCGCCGGGCGCGCGGGTGCTCGACCTGATGACCAGCTGGAAGTCGCACCTGGACCTGGCGCAACCCGGCCAGGTGGCCGGCCTGGGCATGAATGCCGAGGAACTGGCCGCCAACCCGGTCCTGGCCGAGCGGGTGGTGCACGACCTCAACAGCAACCCCGACCTGCCCTTCACCGACGCCAGCTTCGACGCCGTGGTCTGCACCGTCTCGGTGGAATACCTGGTGCGCCCGTTCGAGGTGTTCGCCGAGGTGCGCCGGATACTCAAGCCGGGCGGCCGCTTCGTCCTGGTATTCTCGAACCGCTATTTCCCGCCCAAGGCCATCCGGGTCTGGGCCGAGGCGCACCCGTTCGAGCGCACCGGCCTGGTGCTGGAATACTTCCTGCGCGACGGCGCCTGGACCGGCCTCAACACCTTCTCGCTGACCGGCCTCATCCGGCCCGAGGACGACAAGTACGCCGCCCAGACGCCCTGGTCGGACCCGATCCATGCCATCTGGGGTGACAAGGCGTGACCGTGACCCGGCATCTCGTCATCACCGGCAAGGTACAAGGCGTCTGGTACCGTGAATCCATGCGCATCGAGGCCGAGCGCCTGGGCGTGACCGGCTGGGTGCGCAATCGCCGGGATGGTGCCGTGGAGGCCATGGTCCAGG
>JAAXVP010000204.1 GCA_013335435.1 Thiobacillus sp.
GGTCGAAGAGAACGTCGGCATCAACTCGGTCGAGCACTACCTGGGCAACTGGGCGATCGAGAACAAGCTGGCCTTCAACAAGCCCACCGTGCCCAGCACCGGCAAGAAGGTCGCCATCATCGGCGGCGGCCCCGCCGGCCTGGCCGCCGCCTACCAGCTGACCCTGAAGGGCCACAGCTGCACCATCTTCGACGACCACGCCGAACTCGGCGGCATGATGCGCTACGGCATCCCCGGCTTCCGTACCCCGCGTGAAATCCTCGACGCCGAGATCCAACGCATCCTGGATCTGGGCGTTGCCACCAAGCTGAACTGCCGCATCGGCACCGACGTCAGCATGGAATCGATCGAGCAGGAATTCGATGCCGTCCTGATGGGCCTGGGTGCCCAGGCCGGTCGCGCCCTGCCGGTCGAAGGCGCCGACGCCCCCAACTGCGTCACCGCCATGGCCTTCCTGCGCGCCTTCAACGAAGGCCGCCTGCAGCACGTCGGCAACAAGGTGGTGGTCATCGGCGGTGGCGACACCTCCATCGACGTCGCCACGGTCGCCCGCCGCCTCGGCAAGATCACCAACGCCTCGGAAAAGGACCTCCCGGAAAACGTCCTGGCCGGCCAGACCGCCCATGACGTCGCCTCCATCGCCGCCCGCCAGGGTGTCGAGGTGGTCCTGATCTCCCGTGCCACCGTCGACAAGATGGCCGCCAACAAGCACGAAATCGAGCAGGCCCAGTCGGAAGGCATCGCTATCGTCGGCGGCGTCACCCCGATCGGTGTGGTCAAGGGTCCGGACGGCCGTGCCACCGCGCTGCGCGTGGCCAATTTCGAGATGGTCGGCAAGGACACCAAGATCATCGAAGGCACCGAGCAGGACATCACCGGCGACCTGATCGTCTCCGCCATCGGCCAGGCCGTCGACTTCACCGGCCTGGAGGTCTTCAACAACAACAACGGCCTGATCAAGACCGACAAGAACTACCGCTTCCCGAACAAGCCGAACGTCTACGTCGCCGGCGACGTGATCCGTCCGCACCTGCTGACCACCGCGATCGGCCACGCCCGCATCTGCGCCGACGGCATCGACGCCTACCTGCGCGGCGAGGAAGTGGACAAGCGGCCCAAGGTCGACGTCGACCACTGGGATCTGGTGCGCAAGTGGCTGGAAAGCGGCCATGAGTACAACGAGCACAAGGGCCAGGTCAACGGCACCGATACCTGGAAGGACGCCATCCACAACTTCGAGGATCGTTCCCAGCGTTACATCATCCCGTCGACCCAGCTGTTCCTGGGCCACTTCGCCAACACCCCGCGTCAGAAGCGCGAGGTCACCGTGCTCGACAAGGATAGCGCCCTGGGCAACTTCCAGGACCGCCTGCACGCCCTCGACGACAAGCAGGCCGTGGCCGAGGCCAAGCGCTGCATGTCCTGCGGTCTCTGCTTCGAATGCGACAACTGCGTCATCTACTGCCCGCAGACCGCCGTGTTCAAGGTCAAGAAGAAGGATGGCCCGACCACCGGCCGTTACGTCGACACCGACTATGCCAAGTGCATCGGCTGCCACATCTGCGCCGACGTGTGCCCGACCGGCTATATCCAGATGGGCATGGGTGACTGACATGACAGGCATGGCGAGACTGGGCAATCGGCTCCGCCTCGCCGCCCTGCTCGGGGTCTCCGCGCTGCTCGTTGCGCATACCCCGATCGCGGCGGCAGGTGACAACAAACCCGAGCCGACCATCGCGCAAGCGAAGGGCGATCATTGCATCAAGGATGAAGGGTTCATGATCCGCAACCATCCTGACCTGCTGAAGCATCAGCGCGACGACACCATGCGTCGCGGTATCCGTGCCGGCGATTTCAGCCTGAAGCGCTGCATGGAGTGTCATGCCGGTGAAAACAGCAGCCATGCCGCTCAGACCGACTGCGACACTTGCCATGCCTATGCCGCCGTCAAGCTGGACTGCTGGGACTGCCACGCCAAGAAGCCCGGCAAGGCCCGACCGGTACCGGCCCAGGCTGCCCAGCCATCGCCCATGATGACCTCTGTCCAATCCGGGGGACAACCGCAATGAGCGATCAACTCAAGCACGTTCAAGAAAACGCCGACAACGGTCGCCGCGACTTTCTCAAGATCGGTGCCGGCGTCGCCGGCGTCGCCCTGGCGCCCGGCGTTCTGTTCTACGGCATCAGCGCGAATGCCCGCGCACCTGAAGAGGCGGCCTCCGCCAAGGTACGCTGGGGCATGCTGATCGATACCGCCAAGTGCGCCGACGGCTGCGCCGAGTGCGCGACCGCCTGTGCCAGCGAGAATGGTCTCACTGGCGAAACCGGCCCGCAGGATTCCCAGTGGATCCGCAAGATGCACATCAAGAACCTGCATACCGGTTCCGAGCACAATGTCCCGATGCTCTGCCAGCACTGCGAAAATCCGCCCTGTGTCGACGTCTGCCCGACCGGCGCTTCCATGAAGCGCGTTGACGGCATCGTCCTGGTCGATCGTCACATCTGCATCGGCTGCCGATATTGCATGATGGCCTGCCCGTACAAGGCGCGCTCCTTCGTACACGAGCCGCTCACCGACCAGAACCCGGAAGTGCCGCGCGGCGTGGGCTGCGTCGAGTCCTGCACGTTCTGCGTCCAGCGCGTCGACCGCGACGAGACGCCTGCTTGCGTCGAGGCCTGCAACAAGGATGGCCACATGGCCATGATGTTCGGCAACCTCAACGACCCCAACAGCGACATCGCCCGTGCCATGCAGACCTACGCCACCACTGAGGTTCGCGCCGATCTCGGCCTGAACACCGGCGTCCGTTATCAGGGGATCTAAGACCATGGCACACACTGAAGTCTGTCTGAAACAGGAAGATTGCAAGTCGCGCCAGTTCTGGATCCTGCTGGTACTCGGCGGCCTGGCCATGCTGGGCACCCTGGCGGCGTTCTTCTATATCGAGCACCACGGCCACATCGTGACCGGCATGGACAACCAGATCGTCTGGGGCCTGCCGCACGTATTCGCGATCTTCCTGATCGTCGCCGCGTCCGGCGTGCTCAACGTCGCCTCCATCGGCTCGGTGTTCGGCAAGAAGATGTACAAGGCGCGCGCCCCCCTGTCCGGCATGCTCGCACTGGCCATGCTGGCCGGCGGTCTCGGCGGCGTGGTGCTGGATCTGGGCCGGCCGGACCGCCTGATCGTGGCCATGACCCACTACAACTTCAAGTCCATCTTCGCCATCAACGTACTGTTCTACAACGGCTTCTTCGCCATTGTCGGCCTGTACCTGGTTACGCTGATGACCAAGAGCCTGAAGCAGTACTCGAAGCCGGTCGGCCTGCTGGCCTTCCTCTGGCGCCTCTCGCTGACCACCGCGACCGGTTCCATCTTCGGCTTCCTGGTGGCGCGTGCCGGCTACAACTCCGCCCTGTATGCCCCGATGTTCATCATCTACTCGTTCGGCTATGGTCTCGCCGCGTTCATCGTGGTGCAGTCGGTGATGTACAAGTGGAACGACATCATGGTCGACGAGCGCATCCTGTGCCGCCTCAAGAACCTGTTGGCCATCTTCGTCGCCGCCGGTCTGTACTTCACCGCCGTGCTGCACCTTACCAACATGTACTACGCCAAGAACTGGGACTTCGAGCGCTTCATCCTGGTCGATGGCGGCATCTACACCTTGATATTCTGGGGTGGCCAGGTTCTCATCGGCGGCATTCTGCCCCTGATCATGATCTTCAGCCCCGGTGCCCGCAAGCACCCTGCAGTGGTGTTCTTTGCCGCCATGCTGGTGGTGATTGGTGGACTTTGCCAGATGTACGTCACCATCATCGGCGGCCAGGCCTTCCCGCTCAACCTGTTCCCGGGCTATGCCCAGTCCAGCAGTTTCTACGACGGCGTCGTGCATGCCTACACGCCATCGATCTGGGAAGTCCTGCTCAGCGTCGGCGGCATCGCCATCGCGTTCCTGCTCACCACGGCCGCGGTGCGTGTCTTGAAGTTCCTCCCCGAGGACGACTTCAAGGACATCGATCTGGATGCCTGCAAGAGCTGAACGCCCACCGCGCCAAGCCAAAAAAGCCGACTAATTAAGTCGGCTTTTTTGTTACAATCCCGCCATGGCCAGCCTGTACATCTCCGCCGCCCACAAATCCTCCGGCAAGACCACCGTCACGCTGGGCCTCTGCCGCGCCTTGCGCGACCGCGGCCTGGCCGTTCAGGCATTCAAGAAGGGCCCCGACTACATCGACCCGATCTGGCACGGCCTGGCGGCCGGACGGCCGTCCTACAACCTCGATTTCCGCCTGATGGAGCGCCCGGAGATCGACTCGCTCTACCACCGCCATGCCGATGACGCCGACATCAGCCTGGTCGAGGGTAACAAAGGCCTATATGACGGCATGGACCTGGAAGGCTCCGACAGCAACGCCGCGATGGCCAAGCAACTCGGCCTGCCCATCGTGCTGGTCATCGACACCATCGGCATCACCCGTGGCGTCGCCCCCTTGTTGCTCGGCTATCGCGCCTTCGACCCGGCGGCGAACATCGCCGGCGTTATCCTGAACAAGGTCGGCGGTCCCCGACACGAAGAAAAACTGCGCGCCGTGATCGCCCGCTATACCGGCATCCCGGTCCTCGGCGCCATCCACAAGGATTCCCGCCTGGCCATCGAGGAACGCCACCTCGGCCTGGTCCCGGGCAACGAATCGGCCGAGGCCGAGGAACGCATCGCGCGGATCGCCGAGGCCGTGGCCAGCCAGGTCGATCTGGACGCCCTGCTTGCCCTGGCCGGAACGGCACCTGCCCGGCTGCGCGCCGCCGGCCGGGACGAGGACCGCAAGCGCGGCAAAGCCCCGCTTCGCATCGCCATCGCGCGCGACCGGGCATTCGGCTTCTATTACCAGGAAGACATCGACAACCTGACCGGCGCGGGTGTCGAACTGATCCCGGTCGACTGCCTGCGCGACGCCGCCCTGCCCGAGGCCGATGGCCTGATCATCGGCGGCGGCTTTCCGGAATCCTTCATCGCCGAACTGTCGGCCAACCGCGCCTTGCGCCATGGCATCCATGGCGCCGTCGAGGCCGGCCTGCCGGTCTACGCGGAATGCGGCGGCCTGATGTACCTGTCCCGTTCCATCGCCTGGCAGGACGCCAAGGCCGAAATGGTCGGCCTGATTCCGGGCGACGCGGTGCTGGGCAAACGGCCGGTCGGCCGCGGTTACGCCAGCCTGGCGCCGACCGAGGACGCCCCGCTCGATGTTGCCGCCGGCGGCGAGATCCCGGCGCACGAATTTCACCATTCCCACTTGGAAAACCTGCCCGACGGCCTCACCTACGCCTACCGGGTGACACGTGGCCATGGCATCGACGGCCGCAATGACGGCTACATCCACAAAAACCTGCTCGCCGCGTACTGTCATCGTCGTGGATCGGGCCCCCGCGGCTGGATCGCGCCCTTCCTAAAGAAGGCCCGCGCTTACGCCGAGCAACGTCACGCGGCACGCATCGCCGCCTAATTGGAGAACCACGACATGATCAACCTTACCGAAACCGCCGCACAACAGATCGCCGAGGCCGCCAAGCAGTCCGGCGCCGACAACATGAGCCTGCGCATCGCCGCCCGGGTCAACGACGCCGGCATGCTGGAATTCGGCATGGGCTTCGATGACGAGCGCAACAACGACACCAGCATCGTATCCAACGGGGTCACCCTGCTGGTGAACGAATCCAGCGTCGGCTACCTGAACGGCGTCACCATCGACTTTGCCGAGGTCGCCCCCGGCGAGTCGCGCTTCGTATTCATGATGCCCAACCAAGGCGGCGGCTGCGGTTCCGGCGGTTGCGGCACCGGTGGTGGCGGCGGCTGCGGCTCGGGCGGTTGCGGATCCTCCAACTGAGCGACAGAGTGACGAAGTGACCGGGTGACAGCACCCGCGCTTTGCCACTCGATGTCACTCGTCACTCGTTACTTTGTCACTGGTTTGATATGGACTACTTACCGATTTTCCTCGACCTCAAGGGCAAGACCTGCCTGGTCGTCGGCGGCGACGATGTCGGCGCGCGCAAGGCCACCCTGCTGATCAACGCCGGCGCCTGGGTCACCGTGGTGGAACCCGGCGAACTGACCGGCGCCTTCGCCACCCTCAAGGACACCGACCGCATCATCCACCGCCGCGAGGCCTTCAAGCCCGAGCATCTGGACGGCGTCGAGCTGGTATTCGCCGCCAGCGCCGACGACAACCTCAACAAGGCCGTCTACGAGGCCGCCCGAGCCCGCCACCTGCCGGTCAAC
>JAAXVP010000205.1 GCA_013335435.1 Thiobacillus sp.
ATGCGCGCCAGGGTGGTCTTGCCGACGCCGCGGGTGCCGGTGAACAGGTAGGCGTGATGCAGCCGGCCTTGTTCGAGGGCGTTGGAGAGGGCGCGCACGACGTGTTCCTGGCCGACCAGTTCGGCGAAGGACTTCGGTCGCCACTTGCGGGCGAGAACCTGGTAACTCATGGCCGGATTTTATCAGAGCCGGGACCGGCTCCCGGCCTTAATAGAGATAGGTCAGGCGGACCTGATGCAGACTGAGGCCGTCGTCCGGTTCCTTGACCCCGAAGTTGGTCAGGTGCTGGAAGCGGTAGCCGAGGTCGTACTGGCTCTTTTCCCCGAAAGTGACGCCGACGCCGACCAGGGGGGCGAGCTGCAGCGGACTGCCGAGGTCGTGCTTGGCATCCAGTTTCTGGGTGCTGAGCAGGTGCAGGCCGAGGGCGAGGTCCCAGTAGGGCTGGGCGCCGCCCAGCGCGTTGGGGCGGAACCGGAATACCGGTGCGAAGCTGGCGTCGGCCGCGCTCTTGCCCTTGTGGTCGTCGCTGTTCAGGTAGGCCAGGGTGGCTTCCCAGTAGCCGGTCAGGTGCCAATGGCCCTCGGGGAACCACTGCTCCGTCCATTGCCGGATCATGCCGGCGCGCAGGGACTGGATGTTGCTGGCGCCGCCGATCTCGACGATATAGCCGTCCACCGCCATGGCTGGCGCAGTGGCGGCCAGGCCGGCGAACAATAAAGCGATTGCGCTGTTTTTCATCCCTGTGTCTCCTCGGGTGCGCTCTCAGCAAATATATAGAGAGGGTGGCGAGCCTGACCCCCGGCACTGGCATCTTCCGCTGTGGCTGCTTCCTTCCGGACCTGACCAGGTTCACGGCGTAGCCATGCGGGGAGACCCGCCACGGCGCATTCTAGCGCAGTTGGCGCCTATGTCGACATAGGCCCCTGCCGATTACTGCTCGTCGCTCGGGGCGGCGACCCGGCGTACCCGCACCGCCTGGGCCAGTTCGCGCAACAACGGCGCGGTGTCGTCCCAGCCCAGGCAGGCGTCGGTGATCGACTGGCCGTAGGCGAGGGGCCTGTCCGGGCTGAGGTCCTGACGGCCGGGATTGATATGGCTCTCGATCATCACCCCGGTGATGCGGGTGTCGCCGCCGGCGATCTGACCGGCGACATCGTGGCCGACATCGATCTGGCGCTGGTACTGCTTGCTCGAGTTGGCGTGCGAGAAGTCGATCATGACCTGCTGGCGCAGTCCGGCCGAGGCCAATTCCTTGCAGGCGGCCTCGACGCTGGCCTTGTCGTAGTTGGTCTGCTTGCCGCCGCGCAGGATGACGTGGCAGTCCTCGTTGCCGGCGGTCTTGAACACCGCGACGTGGCCCGACTTGGTGATCGAGATGAAGTGGTGGCGGGCGGCCGCGGCCTTGATGGCGTCGACGGATATCTTCAGGTTGCCGTCGGTGCCGTTCTTGAAGCCGACCGGGCAGGACAGGCCGGAGGCCAGCTGGCGGTGCGACTGCGACTCGGTGGTGCGGGCGCCGATGGCGCCCCAGGAGACCAGGTCGGCGATGTACTGGGGCGAGATCAGGTCGAGGAACTCGGTGCCGCAGGGCAGGCCCAGTTCGTTGATTTCGAGCAATAGCTTGCGTGCCAGTCGGATGCCCTCGTTGATGTCGAAGCTCTCGTTCAGGTGGGGGTCGTTGATCAGGCCCTTCCAGCCCACCGTGGTGCGCGGCTTCTCGAAATAGACCCGCATCACGATCACCAGATCGTGGCGCAGTTCGTCGGCCAGGGACTTCAGGCGCCGGGCGTAGTCGAGGGCGGCCTCGGGGTCGTGGATGGAGCAGGGCCCCACCACCACCACCAGGCGGTCGTCGGCGCCGCGCAGGACATCGTGGATCTGGCTGCGGGCGACGAAGGTGGTTTCTTTTGCCACCTCGCTTGCCTTCAGTTCGCGCATGATCTGCATCGGCGCGAGCAGTTCGTCGCCCTGCTCGATCCGGGTATCGTCGGTGCGGAAGCCCGCCATGGTCAATCTCCTAAGTCTGTGCCGGAACCCCAAAACGAAAAACCGCCAGGGGCCTGGCGGTTTTCGGGGAATTCAGGGTGATCAGTTCGTGTCAGCCTCTCCCGACCGCCAGGGGCGTGGGGAAAAAATAAAATCGAAAGAAGCGGTTGCGAACGGAAGCCATGCCCGGATGCTAACAGAGGCGGCAACGGGGCGACAACACTTGATGCCGCGGCGTGGTAATGTCGAGTCTCCATCGTGTGCAGGAAACCAACATGCTGAAGTCGCTGTGCCTCGCTTTCGCCCTGTTCGCCGCCGGCCTGGCCCAGGCCGCCAACCCGACGGTCGAGATCAAGACCAACATGGGCGCCATCGCACTGGAGCTGTATCCGGACAAGGCCCCCGAGACCGTGAAGAACTTCCTCGCCTACGTCAAGGCGGGACATTACGACGGCACGATCTTCCACCGCGTCATCGACCGCTTCATGATCCAGGGCGGCGGTTTCGATACCTCGTTCCGGCAGAAGAAGACCGACGCGCCGATCCGCAACGAAGCCGGCAACGGCCTGAAGAACGAGCCCTACAGCGTGGCCATGGCGCGCACCGGCGAGCCCCATTCGGCCACCGCCCAGTTCTTCATCAACGTGGCCGACAACGGCTTCCTGAACTATCGTTCTCCCGATGTCCAGGGCTATGGCTATGCGGTGTTCGGCCGGGTGATAAAGGGCCGGGAGGTGGTGGACAAGATCGCCCGGCTGTCTACCGGGGCGGCTGGCCCGTTCGATTCCGACGTGCCGGCCACGGCCGTGGTCATGGAAAGCGTGCGCCTGGTCGAGGCGCCCAAGCGGTAGGGCCGAGCAGCTCGGTCATGCGGGCCTGGTCTATAACGAAAGTCATAGAAGAGGAACGCAAATGGAAGTCCCGGTCTCCGATCTTTCGTCATCCGGCCTCCGGGTCGATCTGCGCGAAGCGATCTGCTGCCTGACCGAGGCGCTCAACCTGGTCGGCGTCGACGAGCGCCAGCACGGCGAGCGGGTTGCCTGCATGGCGACCGAGACCGCCCGCGTGCTGGGCTGGGACGCGGCCCGGCTGTCCGACCTGTTCCACGCCTCGTTGCTGCACGACTGCGGCGTCTCCTCGACGCGCGTGCACACCAAGCTGGTCAGCGAGCTCGATTGGGCCGGCTCCGAACGGCATTGCAAGATCGGCGCCGCCTACCTCAGGTCGTTCCGGCCCCTGGCCCACCTGGCGCCGGTGATCCGCTGGCACCACACGCACTGGGATGCCCTGTCGGGCAATGCCGAGGTCGATGCCGATACGGCCCGGATGAGCAACCTCATCTATCTGGTCGACCGCGCCGATGCCCTCCTGGCGCAATACCGCGCCGGCGGCGACCAGGCGGCCTTCGACCGGATCCGGGACAAGTTGGCCGGCCTGTCCGGGCGTTTCTTCGCCCCCGAACTGGTCGAAGCCTTCATGGCCTGCTCGCGCGGCGAGGCCTTCTGGCTCGCCCTCGATCCCCTCGACGTGGCGGAATACGTGGCCCATTTCGACAACCCGGAACCGCCCCGCATCGAGGACGACCGCGACCTGCACGACCTGGCCCGCATCTTCGCCCACATCGTCGATGCCAAGAGCCCCTATACCTACGAGCACTCGCGCGGCGTCGCCCGCCTGGCGGTCCGCCTGGCCCGCCGGGACGGCCTGCCGGAGGCGCGCGTGAGCCAGGTCGAGATCGCCGGCCTGCTGCACGACCTGGGCAAGCTCGGGGTGCCGGACGAAATCCTCGAATCGAGCGCGCCGCTCGACCACGATTCGCGCGCCATCATGCATCGGCACAGCTACGACACCTTCCGCATCCTGCACCGCATCCACGGTATGGAAGAGATCGCCGACTGGGCCGGCTGCCACCACGAGACCCTGATCGGCGACGGTTACCCGTTCCAGTACGGCGCCGGCCAGTTGTCACGCGAGGCGCGCATCATCGCGGTGGCCGACGTGTTCCAGGCCCTGGCCCAGGACCGGCCGTACCGCAAGGGCATGGCGCCGGCCGAGGTGCTGGCGATCCTGGAGCGGATGCGCGACGACGGCAAGCTGGACGGCGAGGTGGTGGCGATGGTGGCGGGGGATATGGAAGGGTGCTACGAGGCGGCGATGCCTAAGGAAGGCAACGGCCTGCCGTGGGGCGGGGCTGAGTAGTGGCCGGTTAACTGGCGTCATTCCCGCGCAGGCGGTTTATCCCTCGCCCTCCGGGAGAGGGTGGCGCGCAGCGCCGGGTGAGGGAGCAACGGTAGCGCTGGCGAATTAATCTAATTAGACCGTTTTGCTGTGCAGATGTGGTTTGGCCGGGAGTGGCCCGGCGGCCAGTTCCTTTCTTTGCACGAGCAAAGAAAGGAACCAAAGAAAGCACGCCCCGCATCCGTCGAAACCCCGAGTTTTCCGGGCTCGTCCGGGCGGCGAAAGAACTCGCTTCGCTCAGACACCTTTCGCCGACTTCCCCCGGCCAAGCCCGAAAAACTCGGCTCCGGCTGAGGGGGAAGTGCACTGCCATGCCACAATCACATGTCACTCCAAGCGTTTGTGTGTTTCAGTTCAATAACGGCTTGCTGTACAAGCCGCAACCAAATTAATGGCCTAGTTCTGAAAGTTTCGTGATGAATAATTCGCTAGGGCTCAATGGTGACAAGGAGTAAGTCATGACTCTTGGGGTTGGTACGCTGGGAACAGGTACGTTGGGAACGTTGGAGGAGGAGTTCAAGGCTACTTTTGATTTAGATTCGTCCATGTTGAGTCAACCGACGCTGCATGTCGTTTCTTTTTTCGATCAAATGTTAATTGCTCGGTTGAAACAATACCCACAAGAGCTTCGAACGATGAATCGTCGTGATTTTGAGCGTCTTGTCGCTGAGTTGTTTGATGGCTTCGGTTACGAAGTCGAGCTAACAAAGCAAACTCGTGATGGCGGGAAGGACATTATTGCTATCAGACGAAGTGAGGTCGAAACAAGATTGTTGATCGAATGTAAACGACCTGATCCAGGCAACCCCATCCAGATTTCAGCGGTTAGGGAACTCTATGGTGTTAAGGAAGATGATGGCGCATCAAAGGCTATTTTGGCGACGACGACGTATTTCACAAAGGATGCCCGTCAATTCACTGAAAAACACAGATGGGAGTTGGAATTGCGTGATTACGACGCAATTCATCAATGGATCAATATGTACCTGAAGACGTTATAAATTCGGTGGGCGTTTGCCCTTACTGCGTCCCCCCCACCGTCAGTCCGTCGATGCGCAGGGTCGGCTGACCCACCCCCACCGGCACGCTCTGGCCTTCCTTGCCACAGGTGCCGACGCCGGGGTCGAGCTGCATGTCGTTGCCGATCATGGATACCCGCGTCAGGGCGTCCGGGCCGTTGCCGATCAGGGTGGCGCCCTTGACCGGGTAGGTCAGCTTGCCGTCCTCGATCATCCAGGCCTCGGCGGCGGAGAAGACGAACTTGCCGCTGGTGATGTCGACCTGGCCACCGCCGAAGTTGGCGGCGTAGAGGCCGTTCTTCACCGAGGCGATGATCTCCCGCGGGTCATGGTTGCCGGCCAGCATGTAGGTGTTGGTCATGCGCGGCATGGGCAGGTGGGCGAACGACTCGCGCCGGGCGTTCCCGGTCAGGGCGGCGCCCATCAGGCGGGCGTTCAGGCTGTCCTGCATGTAGCCCTTGAGGATGCCGTCCTCGATCAGGGTGGTGCACTGGGTCGGGGTGCCCTCGTCGTCGATGTTGAGCGAACCGCGCCGGTCCGGCAGGGTGCCGTCGTCGACCACGGTGACACCCTTGGCGGCGACCCGTTCGCCGATGCGGCCCGAGAAGGCCGAGCTGCCCTTGCGGTTGAAGTCGCCTTCCAGGCCGTGGCCGATCGCCTCGTGCAGGAGGATGCCGGGCCAGCCGGAGCCGAGCACCACGGTCATGGTGCCGGCCGGGGCGGGCTTGGCGTCCAGGTTGGTGAGGGCCTGGTGGACGGCCTTCTCGGCATAGTCCTTGAGGATCGCGTCGGTGAAATAGCCGTAGTCGAAGCGGCCGCCGCCGCCGGCGGAGCCCTGTTCGCGGCGGCCGTCCGACTCGACGATGACCTGTACGGAGACGCGCACCAGCGGGCGCACAGCGGCGGCGCGGCGGCCGTCCAGGCGGGCGATGTGGATCACTTCGTATTCGCCGGCCAGGCTGGCCATGACCTGGGTGACGCGCGGGTCGAGCTTGCGGGCGTAGTCCTCCAGGCGGTGCAGCAGGG
>JAAXVP010000206.1 GCA_013335435.1 Thiobacillus sp.
CATCGTCGGCGAGCCGCCGGCCATCGCCGAGACCCGCGACCTGGGGTTCATGCTGCATGACCTGGATTTCGCCAAACCCAACGATCCCCAACCCCGTTTCTTTCGCGCCGCGATGGAAAACGGCGTAGTCGAGGTGCCGGCCTGGGACGGCGAGGAGGTACGGGGATGATTCTGAAAGCCTTGAACGACTACTACCGGCGCAAGCAGGCCGATCCCGACCCGCGCAACCGCCTGCCCGCTTTCGGGCTGGAGGAAAAGGAAATCCCCTTCGTCCTGGAGATCGACGCCGAAGGCCGGTTGATCAACATCACCGATACCCGCTCAGGCGACGGCAAGAAGAAGATCGGCCAGCGCTTCCTCGTGCCGCAGGGCGTGAAGAAGACCTCCGGGGTCGCCGCCAATCTGCTTTGGGATACCGCCGAATACGTCCTTGGCGTGGATACGCGCGACAAACCGGAACGGGTGGTGGAACAGCACGCCGCCTTTCGCGCCCGCATTGCCGGCTTGCCTGTGGACAACGACGCCGGTATCCAGGCCGTGCTCGCGTTTATCGATTCGCCCGACAGAGCCCGCCTGGAAGCCCAATCGGCATGGCCGGACATCCTTGCGAGCAACCCAATCATCACCTTCCGTCTGCGCGGCGACCTGGATTTGGTCTGCCAACGGCCGGCCGTAGTCGCCGCTGTCCTTTCCAACGGAGGCTGCGAAACGACAGACGGCATTTGCCTCGTGAGTGGCGCGGCCAGCGCCATCGAACGCCTGCACCCGGCCATCAAGGGGGTGTGGGGAGCGCAGACATCCGGCGCCAACATCGTCTCCTTCAACCTGGATGCCTTCAATTCCTACGGCAAGAACCAAGGGGCGAACGCCCCGCTTGGCAAACCGGCCGTATTCGCCTACACCACGGCGCTCAACCATCTCCTGGCCAGGGATTCGCGCCAGCGCATGCAAGTCGGTGACACCTCGACCGTGTTCTGGGCGGAAGAGGCGCACGAGTTGGAAGACTTGTTCGGTGAGGTCATGCGTGACAACCCCGATCGCGGCACGGATGCCCTGAAAGCCCTCTATGCCGCCGTGCAATCCGGCAAGTTCGCCAGGGGCGACGCCGATACCCGCTTCCATGTCCTCGGCCTGGCGCCCAACGCCGCGCGCATCGCCATCCGGTTCTGGGAAACGGCCACGGCGCTCGAACTGGCCGAACGCATCCGGCGCCATTTCGACGATATCCGGGTCGTCCATGCCGACTACGAGCCGGAACACCTGTCGCTGTTCCGGCTGCTGACCGGCATCGCCCTGCTCAACAAGGCCGACAACATCCCGCCCAACCTGGGCGGCGAGGTCATGCGCGCCATCCTGGAAGACCTGCCCTATCCGGCGCCGCTGCTCAACCTGGCGGTACAGCGCTGCCGCGCCGAGCAGAAGCCCACCTACGCCCGGGCCGCCGCCATCAAGGCCTATCTGAACCGTATCAACCGTCGCAACAAAACAGAAAGGGAGTTCCTGCCCATGCTCGATCCAACCAATCCCAATCCTGCCTACCGGCTGGGCCGGTTGTTCGCCGTGCTGGAAAAGATCCAGGAAGAGGCCAGCCCCGGACTCAACGCCACCATCCGCGACCGCTATTACGGCGCGGCATCGAGCACGCCGGTATCGGTGTTCACCACCCTGCTGCGCCTGAAAAACCATCATCTCGGCAAGTTGAACAAAGGCCGCGCCGTGCAGATGGAAAAACTGATCGGCGAGATCATGGATGGGCTGGCCGACTTTCCCCGCCAGTTGCCACTGCCCGACCAGGGCCGCTTTGCCTTGGGGTATTACCACCAACGCCAAGCCTTTTTCTCCCGGGAGGACAAATCCGGAGCGGATTGAAACGACGTAAATGACGGCAAACCAAATGGCGATCCAATTACATGAGGGAATGAAAATGACGATCAGCAACCGATATGACTTTGTTCTTCTTTTTGATGTTCGCGACGGCAACCCCAACGGCGACCCGGACGCCGGCAACCTGCCGCGCCTGGATGCGGAAAGCGGCCATGGCCTGGTCACCGACGTGGCCCTCAAGCGCAAGGTGCGCAATTTCGTCGGCCTGGTGAAGGGCGAGCAGCCACCCTACGAAATCTACGTGAAGGAAAAGGCCATCCTGAACAACCAGCACAAACGCGCCTATGTCGGCATCGGCCGGGAAGACCTGTTGGCCGGGGACGACAAGAAGCGCAAGGGCGGCGATGCGGTGGACGATGCCCGCGCCTGGATGTGCCGCAACTTCTTCGACGTGCGCACCTTCGGCGCGGTCATGTCCACCGGCGTCAACTGCGGCCAGGTGCGCGGCCCGGTGCAACTGACCTTTGCCCGCTCCATCGACCCCGTCATCGCCCAGGAGCACTCCATCACCCGCATGGCCGTGTCTACCGAGGCGGAAGCCGATAAGCAGGACGGCGACAACCGCACCATGGGCCGCAAGCACACCGTGCCCTACGGCCTGTACATGGCCCACGGCTTCGTATCGTCCTTCCTGGCCAAGCAGACCGGCTTCGGCGAGGACGACCTCGCCCTGCTCTGGCAGGCCTTGGGCCAGATGTTCGAGCACGACCGTTCCGCCGCCCGTGGTGAGATGTCGACGCGTGGGTTGTATGTGTTCAAGCACGATTCGGAACTGGGCAACGCCCCGGCCCACGCCCTGTTCGAGCGCATCCGACCGATGCTGAAGGATGGCATTACCGCCGCCCGTTCGTTCGACGACTACGAAGTCTCCGTCGATGAAGCCGACATGCCTTCCGGCGTGTCGCTCCTGCGCCTGTGCTGATCGATTGAGGAGGCCCACATGCCCACCCGCTCCGCACCCATGGAAACCGCCCTGCTCAACAAGCTTGACCGTCTGCCTGTGACGCCCCGGCGGAAGTTGCGTCTACGCCGATTCGATTTTTCCCACTACCCGGTGCTGTGCTGGCATCACGGTATTTCCCGCTGGGGCCGCCAATACACGATGCTATGCGACGTGTGCGAGGACGGCTCGCTGGCAGTCTCCTTCCGCCCGGTCCTGAACAGCGGCAAGGCTTTCCGCATGCCAAAGCCGAAGCGCTTTCCTGGCCAACTGGCGAGTTGATGCGCTTGCCCCCGGCTAACCGCCGGTCGGTCCAATAACCCGGCCGCCGGCTTTGATGTGCGATCGCCAGAACGCGCAAGGCATGGCCATCTGCCCGGTAGTCGACGAAATACGGGTAACGGTGCACGACCATGTGCCGGGTATCGTGAGCCGATGGCGACCCCATCAAGGGATGGTCTTGCAACAGGGCCAGAGTGCGGTGTCCCTCGTTCCGGAAATCCATGGCCTGGAGCCGCCCGGCCTCTACGGCGTACCAGCGGGCGGCTTCGGCGAATTCCACCCGCGCGGCAGGATCAAGGGTGATCTTCAACGGCCGTGTTCCGCGATGATCGCGTCCACTTCCTTGAATACTTCCTCGGCTGGAATCCATTGCGTCCGGCCGGCTTCCATGTCGGCCACGCGCCGGGCGATTTCTTCATCCCAGGCTTTGGCAATTTCCTCAGGCGAACCCTCGGGTTCGCCATCCAGGCTGACCAACAGCCTGTGTACCAGTTCACCGCGCTCCAGCGGCGGCAGTTTCATGGCCTTGGCTTCCAGTTCGTCGAGCATTGCGCCCATGGCAACCTCCGTCAAATCAAGCATGTAGCCACATGTTAGCAGCATGGCCATGACCGAGACAGACCCGATCCCCCTCTCCGCTCTGCAACACTGGGCCTATTGCCCACGCCAGTGTGGCCTGATACATCTCGAACAGGCCTTCGAGGACAACATCCACACCGCGCGGGGCCAGGCCGTGCATCACCTGGTCGACGAACCGGGCTACGAGATGAAGGCCGGGGTGAAGGTGGAGCGCGCCCTGCCGCTCTGGTCCGACCGCCTGGGCCTGATCGGCAAGGCAGATCTGGTGGAGTTCCACCCCGACGGCACCGTTTTTCCCGTCGAGTTCAAGCATGGCCGCAAGCGCCAGAAGGTCCACGACGACATCCAGCTCGCCGGCCAGGCAATGTGTCTGGAAGAGATGCTCGGCCGGCCGGTGCCCAAGGGCGCCATCTACCACGCCAGCAGCCGGCGGCGGCGCGAGGTCGCGATCACCCAGGAACTGCACCAACTGGTGGAGACCACGGCAGCGGCCATCCGGTCCATGCTGGCCGCCGGCAGGTTGCCGCCACCTGCCAACGACGAGCGTTGCCGGGAGTGCTCGTTGAAGGACATTTGCCAGCCGGAAGCCATTGCTTCAGCCCGCCTCCAGCACGAACTGCGCATCGACCTGTACGACATCGAGGACTGACGATGTACACCCTGCTCAACACCCTCTACGTCATGACGCCGCATGCCTACGCGCATCTGGAAAACGCCACCCTGCGCATCGATGTGGACCACGAGAAGAAGCTGCAAGTGCCGCTGCACCACATCGGCGGTTTGGTCTGCTTCGGCAATGTCATGATCTCGCCAGCGCTCATGCACCGCCTGGCGGACGAGGGCAAGAGCCTGGTCCTGCTGGAAGAGAACGGCCGCTTCAAAGCCCGGCTGGAAGGCCCCGTCTCCGGCAACATCCTGTTGCGCCAGGCCCAGCACAGGCTGGCGGCGGACCCTGCCTTCGCCCTCGAAATCACCCGTGCCCTCATCGCCGGCAAGTTGAAGAACAGCCGCTCGGTGGTCCTGCGCGGGGCGCGGGAAAGTGCCGACGACGAAGAGACCGCGATACTCACCCGCGCCGCCGACAACCTCGCCGCGTCGCTGCGGGCGGCCAAGGACGCCCAGAACCTAGACAGCCTGCGCGGGGTCGAGGGCGAAGCGGCGCGCGGTTACTTCTCGGCGCTCAATCTCATCGTCAAACCCCAGGCCCGCGCGGTCTTCGAGCTAAACGGCCGTACTCGTCGCCCGCCTCTGGATCGCTTCAACGCTTTGCTGTCGTTCCTCTATTCCATGCTCATGAACGACTGCCGGTCGGCCCTGGAAAGCGTCGGCCTCGACCCGCAACTTGGCTTCCTCCATGCCGTGCGGCCCGGCCGGGCCGCGCTGGCGCTGGATTTGCAGGAAGAATTCCGCGCCATCCTGGCCGACCGTCTGGCCCTCACTCTGATCAACCGGGGCCAGATCGCGGCGGAGGACTTCGACCAACGGGAAGGTGGCGCCGTCATGCTCAACGACAAGGGTCGGCGCAAGGTCGTCACTGCCTGGCAGGAACGCAAGCAGGAAGAAGTCACCCATCCGCTACTGGAAGCCAAGATGCCGCTCGCCATCCTGCCCCTGATTCAGGCCCGATTCCTGGCCCGCACGCTGCGCGGCGAGATGGAGGGCTACCTGCCCTACCTGGCCAAATGAGGCGACCGGCATGCTGATCATCGTCACCTACGACGTATCGACCGAAACCCGACAAGGCCGGCGCCGTCTGCGCCGTGTTGCGAAGGTCTGCGAGAGCATGGGCCAACGGGTGCAGAAATCGGTCTTCGAATGCCAGGTCAACGACATGCAACTGGAACAACTCGAACGCACGCTATTGGCGGAGATCGACGAAACCGAAGACAACCTGCGCTTCTATCGCATCACCGAACCGACCGAAATCCGGGTAAAGCAATTCGGAAATTTCCGATCCGTGGACTTCGAAGGGCCGTTGGTCATATGACGCGCGCACCCAAAGCGACGAGAAAATCCCGGCCGGTTCGCGGCATGGGTAACTCACTGTTCTTTAACAATTCAGACTCCACGAAAAGCGCGATCATCGGTTCCGCCGTTGCCCGACACCGGGGTTTCGCGCAATCATGCTCGAATCCGCAATCGAAACCGCAAGTTACGAGCGCGAAGCACCGCCCGGCCTCACGGCCGGGCGCGGATTGAAACATCGTACCATTGCGCGATTCCGTCCTGTCGGACGTGCACCGCCCGGCCTCACGGCCGGGCGCGGATTGAAACTATCTGCTGGGTGTTCTTCTGGACAACCCCCCAGGGCACCGCCCGGCCTCACGGCCGGGCGCGGATTGAAACCGCAATGCCGGTGCGTCTCGAAGGCGGCGACATGGGCACCGCCCGGCCTCACGGCCGGGCGCGGATTGAAACGAGACGCAGCCCGCAGCAGGCAAGGTTCCCGAGGGCACCGCCCGGCCTCACGGCCGGGCGCGGATTGAAACATCCAGTACCTCCGGTTTTCTGGAGGTGCTACGCGCACCGCCCGGCCTCACGGCCGGGCGCGGATTGAAACTTTGACTCGGTTTGCCATAGCAT
>JAAXVP010000471.1 GCA_013335435.1 Thiobacillus sp.
CCAGCAGCGGGTCGTCGAAGTGCTGCCACCAGGCCGCCAGCGAGGCGGTCCCGCCAGCCGGCGAGAGGTCGGCGCCCGACCAGGCGGCCGGCACGGCGACCGGCTCGGGCGCGGCCGGCCTGGGCGTCCGGGTCGCGCAAGCGGACACCAGCAACATCAGGATGCCGATCCCGGCCAGCGCCCATGGGCGCGGCCGGGTAGCCGCCGGCGAGCTCGGCCGTATGCGATGGCGGCCCATTTTGCCTGTCCTCAATACTGGCCGCGCGGATCAACGATTATGGTCGTTGCGAGAACGCTCGTCCTCATCCTGCTTGCGCTTCTCTTCCGGGCTGAGTGGCCGTCCCGACTTGCCCTGATTGGCCGATGGGTGCTGCTGCTGGGCCTGGTCGCGTCCGGGCGGCGTGGCCTGGTCCGAGCGCCGGGCATCATGGCCGGGCTCTTGCGGCGGCTGTGCGCGCGGCGCGGCGGGGATGGCTCGCGGTGGCGCGGCACGTTGTGCATCCGGCCGGTTGGGGGCCCTGGTTTCAGGCGCGCGGGGAATGGCCTGGCGGTCATAGTGCTGGCGCACAACCGGGTCGCGCGGTTGGTAACGGTAATTCTGCTCGATCAGGCGGTGTTGCTGCTCGACCTGGCCTGGGTAGCGATCGCCCTGGTACTGCCTTTGGTAGACCGGCAGTGGCGCGGGTTTCGGGGCCGTGCGACGGTCCCAGCGATCCCAGCGGTTGTGGCGCTGCTGCCAGTCGCGGCCCCAATGGTCGCCCCAGCGCGGCGGCGCATCGGAGCGCCAGCTCAGGAAGAAGCTCGGCGGTTGCCGGTAGTAGCGGACCGGGACCCGGAGGACGTACAAGGGCACCTCGTCCGGCTCGACATACCACCAGGGTCCGTTGTACCAGGAGCTGGAATACCAGCGGTCGTCCCGGTAGACCCAGTACAGGCTGTCATAGAAGAAGAAGTTGGCGTCGATCCGCGGCGCGTAGTAGACCGGGTAGCCCGGCACGACTTCGAGGTCCGGGTAGTTCGACAGGTTGAAGCCGATGCTGATGCTGACTTCGGCGCTGGCCGGAACGGGGGCGAGCGGGGCCGCGAGCAACCCGATGGCAATGACGAGGTGGCGTAACTTGAGCATTTTGGAATCTCCAGTTGGCTGACAGGTTCGGAGTCGGCGCGCCATGCGGCCGCCTCCACTCTTTGAATCAAGGCCTGCCGCGCAGGCCGTGCAGGATCCGCCATGCCACCCAGGCGCGGCGCAACCCGGTGACGATCCGGGCGGACCGGAACACCGCGAACAGGGCGACGCCGGCGACGATCAGCGCGGGATGGCGGCGGATGTAGCGCAGCGCCGCCAGCCCTTGGTCGAGATGGGCCAGGGGTTGGCGCCAGGGTTCGACGGCCTGCCCCAGCGCCGCCCGTTGCGCTGCCGCCCGCGCGACCAGGCGGTCGCGTCTCTGGGCCGGCCGGTCCGAGGGCGCGTTCATGATCGCGCGACCAGGTGCTGGCGGGCCTTGGCCAGTTCCGACAGGCTGGCCGCGAACAGCCTCGGCTTGGTGCCGGCCTGGCGCCGGGCATAGGCCCAGGCCGACAGGCCGGCGACCAGGAAGAACCCGGCCAGCCCGGCCAGCGCCGGCAGGCGATAGCCGTCCCAGAACGCCACCGCGACCAGGATCGCCGCCAGGACCACGCCGACCCCGAGACAGAACAGGGCGACCAGCGCCGACGCCACCAGGGCGAAGACGTGCTCCCGCTCTTCCTCGAGGTCCGAGGACAACAGGTCGAGGCGGGTATGCGCGATGGCGACCAGGGTCGCCGCGAGCAGGGTCAGCGAATCGAGCAGACCCTTGCCGGCGCCGGGTACGGGTTCGGACATGGCGGGTCGCCTAACGGCGGCCGATCAGGTAGCCGACCGCCAGGCCGAGACCGGCGGCGACCCCGAT
>JAAXVP010000207.1 GCA_013335435.1 Thiobacillus sp.
CAATAGTATTAATAGGGCACCTTCCCCTTCAGGGCGCCATACAGCCAGGTGCCGTGCAGGGCGCCGGCCAGGACCGCCAGGGCACCGATCGAGCCGGTGCCGGCCAGGGCGAACACCGGTCCCGGACACAGGCCGATCAGGCCCCAACCGAGGCCGAAGATGAAGCCGCCATGGATATAGGTCTTGCGGCCGGGAGGCTTGGCCGGGATCTCGATGGTCTGGCCGTCGAGCGAGCGGCGCCGGCCCAGGTATTTGATGAACTGCACGCTGACCAGGCCGGTGGCGATGGCCGAGAACATGATCCCGAACATGTGGAAGCTCTGGAAATGGAACATTTCCTGGATGCGATACCAGGAGGCGGCTTCCGATTTCACCAGGATGAAGCCAAAGGCCATGCCGGCCAGCAGGTAGGGAAAGTAGCGTCTCATTTCAGCAGCTGCGGGACCAGGAGCCAGGACGACAGCAGGCCGCCGGCGAAGATGCCGAGCACCGCGTAGACCGAGGCCAGTTGCAGGGTGGACAGGCCGGTGATGGCGTGGCCCGAGGTGCAGCCTCCGGCGTAGCGGGTGCCGAAGCCGACCAGTACCCCGGCGGTGAACAGGAAGGTGAGGTTGCGCACCGTGGGGTCGAACAGCTCCGGCGGGATCAAGGTGCCGGACGGCGCCGCGAAGCCCCAGGATTGCACCATCGCCAGCGCGGCCGGACTCAGGGCCACGGGATCCGGGTTGGCGAACAGCACGCCGGCCAGGAAACCGCCAAACGCGGTGCCGATCACGAAGTACAGGCTCCAGGTATGCTCTTTCCAGTCGTACTTGAAGAAGTCGACATCGACCTGGTTCGGCTGGGTGATGGCACACAGATGGCGCAGGTTGTTGGAAATGCCGAACGAACGGTTGCCGATCACCAGCATGAGCGGAACCATCAAGCCTATCAACGGCCCGGCGACGTACCAGGGCCAGGGTGCATACAGCCAGGACAGCACGGTATCCATAGAATCATCTCCCCCGAGAAGGAGTGGATTATATGAGTAAATTGGTCGTGTATTGCAAAAATTGCGTCAAGGTTTGATCGAGGCCGCCACCAGGTCGATGCGGCGCTGGATGCGGGCCATGGCGGCGCGGTCGCCGGCGGCCTCGGCGCGCTTCAGTTCGACGCCCAGCCAGGCCAGCAGGGGGCGGCGCCAGCCCTGTTCGGAGGCGGTATCGACGGCGGTGGCGATACCGGCCTGGTCCAGTTTCCCGGACTTGAACAGGATGCCGGCGGCGATCAGGCGCGAGGCCGGATCGGCGACCTCGGCCAACTTGGCCTCGCCGCCGGCCTTCAGCACCGGGCCGTATTGCGCCGGCAGGAGCTTGGCATCGAGGCCCTGCCAGTGGCCGGCGAGGAATTCCGCGTAGCCCTTCTCCGCGCCGGCGGCCTCGTCCTTGAGGGGTTGGTAGGCCGGACAGTCGTCGAATTCCAGGGCGGCGGCACGCACGCCGCAACGGGCCAGTTCGACCCGTGCGATCAGGTCGGGCCGGCCGGTACGGGCGGCCTCGGCACGCGCCTTGGCGAAGCTGATTTCGGCCAGGCGCGCGTTGCCGTCCAGATAGTTTTTCTGGAACCCTTCCAAACCGCTCTGGGCGTTCATTTTCCAATCGGGCGGCGGCAGCGAACCGCCACAGGCGGCCAGGGCGAGCAACGCGGCCAGGGAAAGGTATCGGGTCATGGCAGCTTCACCTCCACGTCGCGGGCGAACGGCCACTTGCGGTTGATCTCGTTGATCAGGCCGTTGACCTTGGCCAGGCTGTCGTCGACCTCGGCGCGCAGGGCGGCCATGTCGACCGTGGCCGCCTTGACGTCGGCCGTGATGGCCTGGCCATTGGCCAGGATGGCGTCGGCCTTCTTCAGGCTGACGCGCACGTCGCCCAGGATGCCGTTGATCTGCACCACGGCCTTCTGGGCCTCGTCCATGACCCCGTCCTTGCCGAACACGCGCTGGTCGGCCTTGCCCAGCATGCCATCGGCTTTGAGGGAGACGCCGTTCAGGGTGGTGAGCAGGCCGTTGGCGTGGTCGATGGCCTGGACCACCTTGGCGGCATTTTCCGCCTCCATGACGCCGCCCAGGACGCCGTACTTGCCGGCCATGCGCTCGGTCACCGTCTTCACGTTGGCCAGGCTCTGGTTGATGCTGGAATCGCCCTTGGTCATGGCGTTGACGTTGGCCAGGATGGCCTTCACCTCGGCCAGTATCTCGGGAATTTCCTTGGCCGCGTCGCCGGTGTAGAGGGGGCGCTCGGCGCCGTCGGCGAGCAGCGGTGCCTTCAGGTCGGTCGAGAAGGCGCGGATCTTGGCGCCGCCGACCAGGGATTTCTCCAGGGTGAACACCGAGGTCTCGCGCAGCCACTTGGCGTCCTTGACCGGCACCGCCATCTCGATGCGGACCTGGCCGGCCTCGGTGAGGTCCATGCGCTTGACCCGGCCGACCGGGAAGCCGGCGTAGGTCATGGTCATGCCGGCCTCGACGCCCTCGGCGTTCTCGGTCACCAGGGTGAGCTTGTGGGTGCGCTCGAAGGCGCCGCGGGCATACAGGGCATAGACCAGGAAACCGGCCGCCAGGGCCAGGGTCAGGACCAGCAATAGGCCGACCTTGAATTCCAGGTTCTTGATCAGCGGGGCGCGTACAGGGGCTCGTTCCATGGGTAGTCCACGATCCAGCATTCGTTGATCTTGTCCGCGAGCGCCTCCAGGGTGGCCGAGACGAAGGGCGGGTAATGGGTGTCCGGCAGCAGCAGGGCGGGGCGGTCGATGAGGATTATAGAAGGGGTCCGGATCACGGCGCGCAGGAGTTTGGCGACGAAGCGTTCCTCGCTGCTGAGGTCGGGGTCGCGCTTGAACGCGCACTCGGCCCGGCCCAGGCTGGCCAGGAGCGACCAGGCCAGATCGGCGGCCTGCTCGTAGGCCATGTTCTGGCGGTACTGGGGCACGATGGCGATGTTTTCCAGCACCGAAAGGTTGGCGCGCAGGGGCAACTCTTCCGAGACCAGGGAGTTGGCCGGATCCTGCGCCAGGGCGAGCAGGGCGCGGCGGGCGGCGTCATCCGCCGCCCATTTCAGATGTACTTGAGCACTAATGAGAGCACCTCGACCAGCATCAGGACGAAGAATAGCCGCACCATGCCGCGCAGCACCGAGATGGGCACGAAGAACAGCTTGGCCGGCGGCGCCGCCAGGCCTTCCGAGATCGGGATCACGGTCACCGCCAGGCCGAAGGCGAACACCTTGGCCCAGAGCAGGGCGATGGCGGGGAGGTCGAAGATGTTGCCCATGACCCGGTTGAAGTCGGCCAGGCTCCAGGCCTGGAAGCCGTACACCGCGAGGTAGGCGAGCACCAGGGCGACGGCGCTGGCGACGGCGGTCAGGGCCAGGACCGAGATGACGCCGCCGATCACGCGCGGGATGAACTCGAAGCGCATCGGATCGACGCCGGTATCCTCCAGGGCCTTCATCTCGTTGTGCACGATCATCAGGGCGACCTCGGTGTTGATCGCCGCGCCCGAGCGCAGGCCGACGAACAGGGCGGTGAGCAGGGGCAGGATCTCCAGCACCAGGATGCGCACCGAGGCCTCCAGGGCGTGCTGGGCGAAGCCGTAGTTGCGCGCCGCGTCGACCACGATCTGGATCAGGACGAAGGACAACACGGCCGAGAACAGGGTGAAGGTGGGCAGGATCTGCCAGGCGGTGAAATAGATCTGCTTCTGCACCACCGAGCGGGTGGCGCTGTTGTAGGTGGCCGGGGTGAGCGACTCGACGATGGCGACCGCGGCGAAGCGGCCGAAGCTGCGCCAGCTGCGCAGCCAGGCGAGCAGGGCGGCGCCGCGGCGGGTGAGATCCTGGGTGATGGCATCCATGGCGGCATGATAACGCCATGCGCGGCGGCGGTGGATTGCCTATCATGGGAGGCGTCCGCCGCCGGCGCGAAATCGAGGAGAACGCCCCGTGAATAGCAAGCGAGCCAACCTGGTGCAGCGCCTGGAGCGCCTGGTGGCGGTGGGGATCGAGCTGTCGGTCGAGCGCGATACCGACCGGACCCTGGGCCACATCGTCGAGGCGGCCATGGAGCTGACCCACGCCGACGGCTGCACCCTGTACCTGGCCCGCGACGGCCAGCTGGATTTCGAGATCATCCGCAACACCTCCCTGGCCATTCGCCTGGGCGGCCCGGCCGGCGAGCGCCTGACCCTGAAGCCGCTGCCGCTCAAGCTGGCCGACGGCAGCGCCAACCTGAACGCGGTCGCGACGGCGGCGGCGAACCGGCGCCAGACCATCAACCTGGCCGACGTCTACGCCGTCACCGAATACGACTTCGCCGGCGCCCGCGCCTTCGACCAGGCCAACGGCTACCGCTCGCAGTCCTTCCTGACCGTGCCGCTGGTCGATCACGAGGACGAGATCATGGGCGTGCTGCAATTGATCAACGCCCTCGACCCGGACACCGGGGCGGTGATCGCGTTCGACCGCGACAGCCAGTACCTGGTCGAGTCGCTCGCCTCCCAGGCCGCCATGGTGCTCAACAAGCGCCAGCTGATCGAGCGCCTGGAGGCCCTGTTCATCGCCTTCATCAAGGTGATCAACGCCGCCCTGGACGAGAAGTCGCCCTACACCCACGGCCATTGCCAGCGCGTGCCCATCATCACCATGATGCTGGCCGAGGCGGCCAGCCGGACCGCGGCCGGTCCGCTCAAGGATTTCGTCCTCACCGAGACGATGCGCCGGGAACTGGAGCTGGCCGCCCTGATGCACGACTGCGGCAAGATCACCACGCCGGTGCATGTGGTCGACAAGTCGACCAAGCTGGAAACCCTGTTCGACCGCATCGCCCTGGTCGACACCCGCTTCGAGGTGCTCAAGCGCGATGCCCGGATCCGCGAACTGGAAGCACGGCTGGACCAAGCGGCGCCGGATGCTTCCTGGCGCGAGGAACTGGCCGCACGCCAGGCCGAGACCGAGGCCGAACTCGATGCCGAGCGCGATTTCCTGCGCCGTGCCAACCTCGGCGGCGAGGCCATGTCGGCCGAGGATGTGGCGCGCGTGCATGCACTGGGCGAAGGACATCGCTGGCGCAATCCGGACGGCCGCGAGGCGCCCTTGCTCGACCAGGAGGAGGCGGCCATGCTGGCCATCACCTATGGCACCCTGTCCGAGGCCGAGCGCGCCGTCATCAACCGCCATATCAACATCACCATTGAAATGCTGGAGGCGCTGCCCTGGCCCAAGCACCTGCGCCACGTCACCGAATACGCCGGCGGCCACCACGAGCGCATGGACGGCAAGGGCTATCCGCGCGGTCTCACCGGCGACCAGATGTCGATTCCGGCCCGGATCATGGCCATCGCCGATGTCTTCGAGGCCCTGACCGCGCGCGACCGGCCCTACAAGCCGGGCAAGACCCTGTCCGAGACCCTGACCATCCTCGGCCGCATGAAACTGGACCAGCACATCGATCCCGACCTGTTCGACGTCTTCATCCGCGAGCGGGTCTACGCCGACTACGCCGGGCGCTATCTCGAACCCGAACAGAACGACGATCCGGATACCCGGTCGATACCGGGATACAATGCCCACGTGACCGACGACTGACCCTGCCCATGTTCAAACTACCTGAAATGAACCTGCGCGGCCGCCGCTTCGTCCAGCAGTTCGCCGCCAGCCTGGTCTTCCTGTGCCTGCTCCTGGGCCATAGCGCCGGGCTATACAGCCTCGGCATCCTGGCCAAGCTGGACGCCGCCATCTACGACTACAAGCTCAATCTGGGCATGGTCAACGCGATGGACGACCGCATCGCCATCGTCGACATCGACGAGAAGAGCCTGCAGGAGGTCGGCCGCTGGCCTTGGCCGCGCGACAAGATGGCCAAGCTGACGGAGAACCTGTTCCAGCAGTACGGCGTCGCCTCGGTCGGCTACGACATCGTCTTCGCCGAGCCGGACCAGAGTTCCGGCCTGCCCGTCCTGGAGCGCCTGGCCGGCCGGGAACTGGCCGGCCAGGCCGGCTTCGCCGCCCTGCTCAAGGATCTGCGTCCGCGCCTGGACTACGACGCCAAGCTGGGCGAGGCCCTGGCCTCGGGGCCGTCGGTGCTCGGCTACTACTTCAACTTCGCCCAGGGCGCCGAGACCACCAACGCCGCCGGCCTGACCGCGCCGTTGCTCGATTGTGCAGTGCCGCACAATCG
>JAAXVP010000208.1 GCA_013335435.1 Thiobacillus sp.
CGTACCATCTCGGGCCGGCCGACCGCCGCCACCAGTACCTCGGCACGGCCGACATGGCCGGCCAAGTCCTTGGTGGCGCTGTGGCACACCGTCACGGTGCAGCCGGCCATCAGGAGTTCCAGGGCCATGGGCCGGCCGACGATGTTGGAGGCGCCGACGATCACCGCTTCCTTGCCGCGCAGGTCCTCGCCGGTGGTGGCCAGGAGGCGCATCACGCCATAGGGCGTGCACGGGCGCAGGGTGGGGCGCTTCTGGGCCAGGCGGCCAAGATTGTAGGGGTGGAAGCCGTCGACGTCCTTGGCCGGGGCGATGTGGTCGATCACGGCGTTGGCGTCGATATGGGTGGGTAGCGGCAGCTGCACCAGGATGCCGTCGACCGCGTCGTCGACGTTCAGCCGGTCGATCAGGGCCAGCAGTTCCGCCTGCGTGGTCGTTGCCGGCAGGTTGTGGGCCAGGTCGCGCACCCCGGCGATCTCGCACGAGCGGCGCTTGTTGCGTACGTACAGGGCCGAGGCCGGATTGTCGCCGACCAGGATGACGGCGAGGCCGGGCGCGGACTTGCCGGAGGCGACGCGGGCGTCGACTTCCTTGCGGATGCTGAGGAGGAGGGCGTCGGCGATGGCCTTGCCATCGATAATGCGGGCAGTCATGGTGTGCGGGTGGCCTTTTTGACGATGGGGGAAATTTTAGCCGAGCCGACCTTGCCGGCGACATTGATTTTTACAAAGCCGGCGGGTATAGTCCGCTCCCTTCGGGGTGTAGCGCAGCCCGGTAGCGCGCCTGCTTTGGGAGCAGGATGTCGGAGGTTCGAATCCTCTCACCCCGACCAGCGTTACCGGAAAATGTGTTGCACACTGCCCACGGGATTATCTGCCCGTAGCTCAACTGGATAGAGCACCAGCCTTCTAAGCTGGGGGTTACAGGTTCGATCCCTGTCGGGCAGGCCAAGGTTAAAGTGGCGGTGGTAGCTCAGTTGGTAGAGCACTGGATTGTGGCTCCAGGTGTCGAGGGTTCGATCCCCTTCCATCGCCCCATCTCTTTCTAGGTATTCATCGTGCGCAGAACGGCCCGTTTCGGGCCGTTCTGCTTTCCGGCGTACGGCGACCGTTGAGCCGGCACGTAGCTGCGCGTATAATCATTGTCATATTTGAAACAAGCTTCTGGCGGGATGGATGCGAGTCCGTCCCGCTTGTCACGTCTACAGCAGGAGTTATCTTGGCTTCCTTCGCGCCCGCGATACTCACGCTTGCCGATGCCTCGGTCTTCCGCGGCTATTCGATCGGTGCCGATGGCATCGGTGTCGGCGAGGTGGTGTTCAATACCTCCATGACCGGCTATCAGGAGATCCTCACCGATCCGTCCTATTGCCGGCAGATCGTCACCCTGACCTACCCGCACATCGGCAACGTCGGCACCAATCCCGAGGACGAGGAATCGCCCAAGGTGCATGCCTCCGGCCTGATCATCCGCGACCTGCCGCTCCTGGCGAGCAATTTCCGCATGACCAAGACCCTGCCCGAGTACCTGCGCGAGCAGGGCGTGGTCGCCATCGCCGGCATCGATACCCGCCGCCTGACCCGCCTGCTGCGCGAGAAGGGCGCACAGAACGGCTGCATCATGGCTGGCGCCATCGACGAGGCCGAGGCCCTGCGCCAGGCCAAGGGCTGCCCGAGCATGGCCGGCCAGGATCTGGCCAAGGTGGTGACCTGCGACCAGGCCCACGCCTGGGAAGAGGGCGAATGGCAACTGGGCCAGGGCTTCACCAAGCCGGCCGAGACGCCGTACCACGTCGTCGCCTATGACTTCGGCGTCAAGCGCAACATCCTGCGCATGCTGACCAGCCGCGGCTGCCGGGTCACCGTGGTGCCGGCCCAGACCCCGGCCGCCGAGGTGCTGGCCATGAATCCGGACGGCATCTTCCTGTCCAACGGCCCGGGCGACCCGGAGCCGTGCGACTACGCCATCGCCGCGATCCAGGAGATCCTGGCCGCCCAGGTGCCGACCTACGGCATCTGCCTGGGCCATCAGCTGCTCGGCCTGGCCTCGGGTGCCCGTACCGTGAAGATGAAGTTCGGCCACCACGGCGGCAACCACCCGGTCCAGGACCTGGACAGCAAGCGGGTCGTGATCACCAGCCAGAACCACGGCTTCGCGGTCGACGCCGCGACCCTGCCGGGCAACCTGCGCGCCACCCATGCCTCCCTGTTCGACGGCAGCCTGCAGGGCATCGCCCGCACCGACTGCCCGGCCTTCAGTTTCCAGGGCCATCCGGAAGCCAGCCCCGGACCCCATGACGTCGGTTACCTGTTCGACCGCTTCGTCGCCATGATGAAAGAGCGCAAGAATGCCCCGGAGAGCAAATAATGCCTAGGCGTACCGATATCCACAGCATCCTCATCATCGGCGCCGGCCCGATCATCATCGGCCAGGCCTGTGAATTCGACTATTCCGGCGCCCAGGCCTGCAAGGCCCTGCGCGAGGAAGGCTTCCGGGTCATCCTGGTGAACTCCAACCCGGCCACCATCATGACCGACCCGGAGATGGCCGACGCCACCTACATCGAGCCGATCAACTGGCAGACTCTGGCCAAGATCATCGAGAAGGAGCGCCCGGACGCCGTCCTGCCCACCATGGGCGGCCAGACCGCGCTCAACTGCGCCCTCGACCTGGCCAAGCACGGTGTCCTGGAGAAATACGGCTGCGAGCTGATCGGCGCCAAGAAGGAGGCCATCGACAAGGCCGAGGACCGCCAGCTGTTCAAGGAGGCGATGACCAAGATCGGTCTCGGCTCGGCCCGTTCCGGCATCGCCCACTCCATGGAGGAGGCGATCCAGGTCCAGGCCGGCATCGGCTTCCCGGTCATCATCCGGCCGTCCTTCACCATGGGCGGCACCGGCGGCGGCATCGCCTACAACATGGGCGAGTTCGTCGAGATCTGCGACCGCGGCCTGGAGGCCTCGCCGACCAGGGAACTCCTGATCGAGGAATCGCTGATCGGCTGGAAGGAATACGAGATGGAAGTGGTCCGCGACAAGGCGGACAACTGCATCATCATCTGCTCGATCGAGAACCTCGACCCCATGGGCGTGCATACCGGCGACTCGATCACCGTCGCCCCGGCCCAGACCCTGACCGACAAGGAATACCAGATCCTGCGCAACGCCTCGATCGCCGTCCTGCGCGAGATCGGCGTCGACACCGGCGGTTCCAACGTCCAGTTCGCCATCAATCCCGACGATGGCCGCATGATCGTCATCGAGATGAACCCGCGGGTGTCGCGTTCGTCCGCCCTGGCCTCGAAGGCGACCGGCTTCCCGATCGCCAAGGTGGCGGCCAAGCTGGCGGTCGGCTACACCCTGGACGAGCTCAAGAACGAGATCACCGGCGGCGCCACCCCGGCCTCGTTCGAGCCCTCGATCGACTACGTGGTGACCAAGATCCCGCGTTTCGCCTTCGAGAAGTTCCCCCAGGCCAACGACCGCCTGACCACCCAGATGAAGTCGGTGGGCGAGGTCATGGCCATCGGCCGCACCCAGATGGAGTCGCTCCAGAAGGCCTTGCGCGGCCTCGAGACCGGGGTCGACGGACTGGACGAGAAGTCGACCGACCGCGCCACCATCGTCAGCGAGATGGGCAACCCCGGCGCCGAGCGGTTGTTCTACGTCGCCGACGCCTTCCGCATCGGCATGACCCTGGAAGAGGTGTTCGCGATCTGCAAGATCGACCCCTGGTTCCTGGTCCAGATCGAGGACATCGTGCGCCAGGAGAACGCCCTGCGCGGCCGCTCGCTCGCCGGCCTGGCCAAGGACGAACTGTTCGCCCTCAAGCGCAACGGCTTCTCCGACCGCCGCCTGGCCAACCTGCTCGACACCGACCAGAACATGGTCCGGGCCCGGCGCTGGGAACTCGGCATCCACCCGGTCTACAAGCGGGTCGACACCTGTGCCGCCGAGTTCGCCACCTCGACCGCGTACCTGTATTCCTCCTACGAGGAGGAGTGCGAGGCCCATCCCAGCGAGCGCAAGAAGATCATGGTCCTGGGCGGCGGCCCGAACCGGATCGGCCAGGGCATCGAGTTCGACTACTGCTGCGTCCATGCCGCCCAGGCCTGCCGGGAAGACGGCTACGAGACCATCATGGTCAACTGCAACCCGGAGACCGTGTCGACCGACTACGACACCTCCGACCGCCTGTACTTCGAGCCGCTCACCCTGGAAGACGTGCTCGAGATCGTCCGCATCGAGAAGCCGGTCGGCGTCATCGTCCAGTATGGCGGCCAGACGCCGCTCAAGCTGGCGCGCGACCTGGAGAAGAACGGCGTGCCCATCATCGGCACCACGCCGGACATGATCGACGCCGCCGAGGACCGCGAACGGTTCCAGAAGATGCTGCACGGCCTCGGCCTGCTGCAGCCGCCCAACCGCACCGCGCGGGCCGAGGACGAGGCCATCCGCCTGGCCGCCGAGATCGGCTACCCCCTGGTGGTGCGCCCCTCCTACGTGCTGGGCGGCCGGGCCATGGAGATCGTCCACGAGGAGTCCGACCTGCAGCGCTACATGCGCGAGGCGGTCAAGGTCTCCAACGACTCCCCGGTGCTGCTCGACCGCTTCCTCAACGATGCCATCGAGATCGACGTCGATGCCCTGTCGGACGGCACCGACGTGCTGATCGGCGGCATCATGGAGCACATCGAGCAGGCCGGCGTGCACTCGGGCGACTCCGCCTGTTCGCTGCCGCCCTACAGCCTGTCGCCGCGCCTGATGGACGAGCTGCGCCGGCAGACCGTGGCCATGGCGAAGGCGCTCAACGTGGTCGGCCTGATGAACGTGCAGTTCGCCATCAAGGGCAACGACGTCTACGTCCTGGAAGTGAACCCGCGTGCCTCGCGCACCGTGCCCTTCGTGTCCAAGGCCACCGGCCGCCCCCTGGCCAAGATCGCCGCCCGCTGCATGACCGGCAAGACGCTGACTGAGCAGGGCGCCACCCGCGAGGTGATCCCGCCCTACTACTCGGTCAAGGAAGCGGTCTTCCCGTTCCGCAAGTTCCCCGGCGTCGATCCGATCCTGGGCCCGGAGATGAAGTCCACCGGCGAGGTCATGGGCGTGTCCGACCGTTTCGGCGAGGCCTTCCTCAAGGCCCAGTATGCCGCCAGCGTCAGCCTGCCGAAGAAGGGCAACGCCTTCATCTCGGTGCGCGACTACCAGCACCCGGATGTGGTCCAGATCGCCCGCCACCTGGTCGACCTGGGCTTCAAGGTGCTCGCCACCAAGGGCACCGCCGCGGTCATCGAGGCCGCCGGGTTGCCGGTCACCCGGGTCAACAAGGTGGCCGAGGGCCGTCCCCACATCGTCGACATGATCAAGAACCAGGAGGTCCAGTTCATCGTCAACGTGGTCGAGGACAAGCGCGCGATCAAGGACTCGTCCTCGATCCGCACCGCCGCACTGGCCCAGAACATCGCCTACTTCACCACCCTGGCCGGCGCCGAAGCGGCCTGCCTGGGCATGAAGGACCGCGGCGAAATTACCGTCAACGATTTGCAGAGCCTGCATCGGCGCTTGAGCTGAGCAGGCGGAAGGAATACCCATGCAGAAGGTTCCATTGACCGTCAACGGCGCGGAGTTGCTGAAGACCGAACTCCAGCGCCTGAAGTCGGTCGAGCGCCCCGGCGTCATCGCCGCCATCGCCGAGGCGCGCTCGCACGGCGATCTCTCCGAGAACGCCGAATACGATGCCGCCAAGGAGCGCCAGGGCTTCATCGAGGGCCGCATCAAGGAGCTCGAAGGCAAGCTCTCCAATGCCCAGATCATCGATCCGCGCCACCTCGACGCCGAGGGCCGGGTGGTATTCGGCGCCACCGTCGAGCTGGTCGACGCCGAGACCGGCGACGAGGTGAAGTACCAGATCGTCGGTGACGACGAGGCCGACATCAAGGCCGGCAAGATTTCCGTGTCCTCGCCCATCGCCCGCGCCCTGATCGGCAAGTACGCCGGTGACATCGCCGATGTGCATGCGCCGGGTGGCCTGCGCCACTACGACATCCTCGACGTCCACTACATTTGAAAATGAGTGACAGTGTGACGAGTGACAAAGTGACAAAGACCGCGCGCGTAGCGCGCACCACCCGACCCGTCACTTTGTTACTTTGTCACTCTGCCACTGCCTTATGAAATCCCTTCCCGACCTCCTCGCCGCCTGGGCCGTCACCCTCTGGGTGGGCGGCATGTGGG
>JAAXVP010000209.1 GCA_013335435.1 Thiobacillus sp.
ATCGAAATAGACCCCCCGCGTGGACAGGGGATAGGCCGGATCGCGCAGCATGGCCGCCGGTTCGGGGGTCACGCCGACCGCCCGCCCGCTGCCGATGGTACTCGGCACGGCGGCCGCCGGCATCGCGTGCGCCTCGGCGCCGCCGGCTGCCGGCAAGGCAAGGGTTTCGACGGCCTGGCTGCCGGCGGCCGGAGTCGTGGTGGCGGCCGTGCCGGCCGCACCGGCGGTCGTCGTCGCGCCCCGTTCCTCGATCGGCACATCGGAACTGCCCGTCAGCTGCGCCAAATCCGCGCAGCCGCCCAGCAGCAGCCCGACTAGCAGCAAACTTAAACTTTGAAACTTGGTCATGTCTTCCCCCTGCAACAGGTTATCCGGATACGGCGCGCACCGTCCCGAACTGGATGAAAAATTCCCGCCTTCATGGCGCCCAGGCGGGTTCGCGCAGGTCGCCGACGATACTCAGGCGCTGCTTGATCCGGCCGTCCACGCTTACTGTCGCCAGGATGCCGCGGCCACCCGCCTGGGTGGCGTAGAGGATGGTCCGGCCGTTGGGCGCGAAGGAGGGCGATTCGTCGAAACGGGTATCGGTCAGCACCTGGGTCTGGCCGTTTTCCAGGTCCAGGGCGGCGATATTGAAGTTGCCGCCGTCGCGGCGCACGTAGGCCAGGTACTTGCCGTTCGGGGACGGTGCCGGCGAAACGTTGTAGGCGCCCTCGAAGGTGAGCCGCTTGGCCTCGCCGCCCTCGGCCGGCATGCGGTAGATCTGCGGGCTGCCGCCACGGTCGGAGGTGAAATACAGCCACTTGCCATCCGGACTGAAGGCCGGCTCGGTATCCAGGGAACCGCCCTTGCTGATCCGCTTGGCGTCGCCGCCGTCCGCGGAGATCAGGTAGATCTGGGCGGTTTCGTCCTTGGACAGGGCGATGGCCAGTTTGCTGCCGTCCGGCGACCAGGCCGGGGAATAGTTGGAGCCGCGGAAGTTGGCCACCGCCTTGCGCCGGCCGCTGCCGAGGTCCTGGACGTAGACTACCGGCTTCTTCTGCTCGAAGGAGACGTAGGCCAGCCTGGACCGGTCGGGCGACCAGACCGGCGAGATGATCGGTTCCGGCGAACGGGCGATGGTGAAGGTGTTGTAGCCGTCGGCATCGGCCACCTGAAGCTCGTAAAAACCCTTGTTCTTCAGGATGTAGGCGACCCGGCCGCCGAAGTTGCCCGGTTCGCCGATCAGCTTTTCATGCACCAGGTCGGAGATCTTGTGGGCGATGGTGCGGCTCATGGCCGGCGGCACCACATAGCTGAAACCGGCCAGTTGGGTCTTGCGCACCACGTCGTAGAGCCGGAAACGGATATCCAGGCGGCCATCGGCCAGCTTGTTGACCTGGCCGACCAGCAGGGCATCGGCACCGCGCCCGCGCCACTGGCCGTAATCGACCGCCTGGGACTCGCCCGGCTTGGCCAGGGCGCCGCCGTCGACCAGAGCGAACAGGCCGCTTCGGCGCAGGTCGGCCTGGACGATCTCGGCCGGGTCGCCGCCGATCGCATCGGCCGGCAGGAAGGGGGCGATCGCCACCGGGACGCGGTTGGCCGCGGCGCCGACGATCTCGATGGTCATGCCGGCATGGGCACGCGCCATCGCGATCAGGAGTACTCCCAAGACAATCAGGTGTCGCAAAAACAATGACATGGTTTTATTGCTGCCTTTCGAGCCCGAAGTTTATCACCCCATCCGTTACAGCCCCACCTCAATCCGGCCGGAATTTCAGCTCCAGGCCATCCCGGAAGGCCGCCGCGGCATCCCGGTCGGTCGGCAGGGGCAAAGGCGACGCCTTGAGTATCGCGCTTTCCACCGCGCGGTCGTACAGGGACTGGCCACTCGATTTCACCAGAACGGCCCGTACGACCTCGCCGTTCGGCAACAGTTCCACCCGATAGACCGCCTCGGGCTTGCCGTTCAGGCCCGGCGGATTGACCAGCAGCCCCTTGATCTTCATCTGGATGCGCGCCTTGTACTCGTCGACCTGCTTGAGCCGGTTCGACACCGCCACTTGCTGGCGCACCGCCTGGGACTCGGCGGCGAGGTCATCGGCCATATCCGCCGCCAACTGGTCCTCCAGCGCCTTGCGCGCCTTTTCCTGGGCCAGTTTCCTGGCCTCGGCGGCCTTGCGTTCCTGCTCCTTGCGCACCTGCAACTGTTTCTGCTCCTGGGCCAGGCGGGCCAGTTCCTCGCGTTCCATCTCTTCTTCCAGCTTGCGCTGCTGCTCGGCGGCTTTCTGCCTCTTCTCCTCGTCCAGGCGCTGCTTCTTCAGCGCCTCCTGGCGCAGCAGTTCCTCTTCGGCGCGCAGCTTTTCCTCGCGCTTGCGCTCGGCCGCCTTCTTCTCCTTGAGGGCGATGTCAGGATCGATCTTCCGGGCCGGCGGCTCCGCCTTTGGCGGCGGCAGCGGCTTGACGGGCGGAGGCGGTTTGACCGGCTCGGGCAGTACGGGCGCCGGTTCGGGCGGCGGCGGGGGCGGCGGTTCCGGCAGGCTCGGCAGCGCACTCCAGAGATCGGCGTAGACGGGCACTTCCGGCAGGCGCTTCCAGGACACCCCGAACACCAGGGCGGTGAAAAAGAACAAGTGCACCAGCAGGGCCAGGCCGCCGGCCGAAAGCTGGTCGCGCGCCACCACCTGACTCACGGCTGGCCAGGCTTCACCAGCAGGCCGACACGTGCCACGCCCAGACGTTGCAGCGTGTCCATGACCCGCATGACGGATTCATAACGTACCGACTTGTCGGCCGAAATGACCACCGGCCGGTCCGCACGGGCCTTTTGCAGCCGGCGCACGGTCGCGCCCAGGGCCGCCTCGGCGATGCGCTCGCCCTCGCCCGCCTCGGCGCGGTCGCGCACCAGCAGGGAACCGTCGGCCCGGATCATCACCTCGAGCGGGGCGGTCGGCGCCTGGCTGCTCTTGGCCACGCTGGGCAACTCGACCTGGGACGGGTTGATGAACGGCGCCGTGACCATGAAGATCACCAGCAGCACCAGCATCACGTCGATGTAGGGCACCACGTTGATCTGGTTCATGGCCCGGCGGGGCCGGCGCTGGATCACTTGTGGACTTCCCGTTGCAGCAGGTTGGAAAACTCCTCCATGAACACGTCGAAGCGGTTGGCCAGGCGGTCGAGGTCATGGGTGAAGCGGTTGTAGGCGATCACCGCCGGGATGGCGGCGAACAGGCCGATGGCGGTGGCGACCAGGGCCTCGGCGATGCCGGGGGCGACCTGGGCCAGGGTGGTCTGGGCGACGTTGGACAGGCCCCGGAAGGAATTCATGATGCCCCATACGGTGCCGAACAGGCCGACGTAGGGCGACACCGAACCGACCGTGGCCAGGAAGGGCAGGTGCGATTCCAGCTTGTCCATCTCGCGCTGGTAGGTTGCCCGCATGGCTCGGCGCACGCTTTCCACCGCGCTGGCGGGCGCCACGTTGGGCTGTTTCTTCAGCTTGGTCAGCTCGCGGTAGCCGGAGCGGAACACCTCCTCCATGCTGTTGCTGCTGGAATCCTTGCTGACCCGCTTGACGATCTCGCTGAAGCCGCCGCTCCAGAACTCGCGCTCGAACACCTCGGCGCCCTGCTTTTCCCGGCGCAGGGCGAACAGCTTGACGAAGATGATCCACCACGAGGCCATGGACGCCAGCAACAGCAGGAGCATGACGCCCTTCACCACCCAGCTGGCGTTGGCGATCATCTCCAGGAAGGACATGTCTTGGGTCAGTTCCATTATTCTTTTCCGAATTTTTCCAGTATGTGCGCGGGTATTCTAGCCGGCCTGAACTGCCCGGCCGTGACACAGGCGGCCTTGACCCGCGCGCTCAACAATAACGCCTCGCCGCACCGGACGACTTGATCCATTTCGAGGCTGGCGCGGCCGATCTCGGCCAGCCGGCATGCCACCGTCAGGGCGTCGTTGAAACGGGCCGGCTTCAGGTAATCGGCCTCGACCCGGCGCACCACGAACAAGACCCCGTCCCGCTCGGCGAGTTCAGTCTGTTCGATGCCCAGGGCGCGCAGCCACTCGGTGCGGGCGCGCTCGAGGAATTTCAGGTAGTTGGCGTAATAGACCACGCCGCCGGCGTCGGTGTCTTCCCAGTAGACCCGTACCGGCCAGACGAACTGCGGCTCAGTCATCGAACAGCTCCTGGTTCTGCAACCGGGTCGGCGTGCTCAGGCCGAAATGGCGGTAGGCCAGGGGCTGGGCCGCGCGACCGCGCGGGGTGCGGGCCAGGAAGCCCTGCTGGATCAGGTAGGGCTCCAGGACGTCCTCGATGGTGTCGGCCGCCTCGCCGATCGCCGCCGCCAGGTTCTCCAGGCCGACCGGGCCGCCGGCGAACTTCTCCAGCAGGGCGTGCAGGAGCTTGCGGTCCATGACGTCGAGGCCGGCCGAATCGACCTCCAGCATCTTCAGGGCGGCGTCGGCCACCTGGGCGTCGACCTTGCCGTTGGCCTTCACCTCGGCGTAGTCGCGCACCCGGCGCAGCAGACGGTTGGCGATGCGCGGCGTGCCGCGTGAACGGCGCGCCAGTTCCAGGGCGCCTTCCGGGGAGATCTCGACGTTCATCAGCCGGGCCGAGCGCTTGACGATGTGGGTCAGCTCCTCGGCGTTGTAGAACTCCAGGCGGGCGACGATGCCGAAGCGGTCGCGCAGCGGGTTGGTCAGCATGCCGGCGCGGGTAGTGGCGCCGACCAGGGTGAAGGGCGGCAGGTCGAGCTTGACCGAGCGCGCCGCCGGGCCCTCGCCGATCATGATGTCGAGCTGGAAGTCCTCCAGGGCCGGGTAGAGGATCTCCTCGACCACGGGGCTCAAGCGGTGGATCTCGTCGATGAACAAGACGTCGCGCGGTTCCAGGTTGGTCAGCAGGGCGGCCAGGTCGCCGGCCCGTTCCAGGACCGGGCCGGAGGTGACGCGCAGGTTGACCCCCATCTCCTTGGCGACGATGTGCGCCAGGGTGGTCTTGCCGAGGCCGGGCGGGCCGAACAACAGGACGTGGTCGAGGGCCTCGCCGCGGTTCTTGGCGGCGGTGATGAAGATGTCCAGCTGCTCGCGGGCGCGCGCCTGGCCGACGTAGTCGCGCAGGTATTGCGGCCGCAGGGCGCGCTCGAAGACCTCCTCTTCCTTGGAAGCGGGGGTCGAGGCGATGAGTCGGTCGGGTTCCAGCATGGTTCGGCCACTGTTTCAGTGACCGAACTTTACCATGGCTGGGCCCGGAGGCCGGATCAGACCCGGAAGCGTTCCGCCTGGGCGTTCAGCTCGCGCGCCAGTGTTTCCAGGCGCTGGGCCGATGCCGCCGTGTCGCTGACCGCCGCGCTGTTCTGCTCGGCACCCTGGGCGATGCGCTCGACCTTGCCGGCGATCTCGCGCATGGCGCTAGCCTGTTCCCGGATCGCCACGCTGATGCCATCCATGGCCTGGTCGACGCTGCTGGCGGCGGAGCGGATCTGGTTCACCGAATCGCCAGCCCGCTGGGCCAGTTGGACGCCGCCGTTGACCCGGGTGACGCCGGCCTCCATCTCCTGCGCCGCGCGTTGGGTGCCCTGCTGGATCTTGACGATCATGTCGGTGATTTCCTGGGTCGACTTGGCGGTGCGCTCGGCCAGCTTGCGTACCTCGTCGGCCACCACGGCGAAGCCACGGCCCTGCTCGCCGGCGCGCGCCGCCTCGATGGCGGCATTGAGGGCGAGCAGGTTGGTCTGGTCGGCGATCTCCCGGATCACCGCGACGATGGTGGATATCTGCCCGGATACCGACTCCAGTTCGCGGATGGTCGTCGCCGTGGCGTTGACCTGCTCGGCGATGCGACTGATCTCGTCGGTCGCCTGGTGGATGATGCGGCCGCTCTCGCTCGACTCGCTGGCGGAATGTTGCGAGATCTGGCGCGCGTCGCGGGCATGCTCCTCGACCTGGTCGATGGATACCGAGAGCTGTTCCACCCCCGCCGCCATGCCGGCGGCCTCGTCCGACTGCATGCGGGTGATCTGCGAGGTCTGCTGGGCGGCCGAGCTCAGTTCGCCGGCCGAGCGGCTCAGGGTCACGACGTCGCGACGGATATTGCCGATCAGTTCGCGCAGGCCCTTCTGCATGATGGCCAACTGGCCGACCAGTTCGCCCAGCTCGTCCTTGCCCGATTCGGGCAGGGCATAGGTCAGGTCGCCGGCGGCGATCGCCCGCGCCGCCGCGCCGGCCGCGCCCAGGGAGCGCTT
>JAAXVP010000210.1 GCA_013335435.1 Thiobacillus sp.
CACGCCAGGCGTTTGCCTTCGAACAGCACGGCATCGAAGCGGCAGGGCGGTGGGCTGGGGAGGCCGGCCAGGTAGAGCCGGGCGGCGTGCAGCAGACGCGCCTGCTTGGCCGCGGTGATGCTGGCGGCGGCGCCGCCGAAGCGGCCGTCCTTGCGGTAGCGCACCTCGACGAAGACCAGGGTGGCGCCGTCCCGCATGATCAGGTCGATCTCGCCGCCTTTGCAGCGCCAGTTGCGCGCCAGCAGGCGCAGGCCCCGATCCTGTAGGTATGCCGAAGCGGCATCCTCGGCCGCCTTGCCCTGCGTCATGCCGGCCTCCCGGTTTTCTGTCGCGCGGTTAAACTGGCGTAACCGTAATCCCGCCCCGTATCGCATGCAAGCCAGCGAATTCCGCGCCCAGCCCGGCACCCTGTACATCGTCGCGACGCCGATCGGCAACCTGCGCGACATCACCTTGCGGGCGCTCGACATCCTCAAGACCGCCGACCTGGTCGCCGCCGAGGATACCCGGGTGAGCGGCGGGCTGCTGTCCGCCCATGGCATCTCGGCCAGGCTGTTCGCCTGCCACGAGCACAACGAGCGCACGGCGGCGGCGGAACTGGTGCAACGCCTGCAGGAAGGCAGGAGCGTGGCCCTGATCAGCGACGCCGGCACGCCCGGCATCTCCGATCCGGGCGCGGTGGTGGCGCGCGCCGCGCGTGCCGCCGGCCTGACCGTGGTGCCGATACCCGGCGCCAGCGCCGTTGCCGCGGCCCTCTCGGCGGCCGGTCTGGCGGAGGGCCGTTGGCTGTTCCACGGTTTCCTGCCCCACAAGACGGGCGAGCGCCGGCGCGAGCTGGAGACCCTGGCCGCGGTACCGCAAAGCCTGGTGTTCTACGAGTCGCCGCACCGCCTGCTGGAGACCGTGGCCGACCTGGCCGTCGTCCTGGGCGGCGAGCGCCGGCTGTTCATCGCCCGCGAGCTGACCAAACGCTTCGAGGAATTGCACGAATGCGCCCTGGCCGAGGCGGTCGACTGGCTGCAAGGCGACGAAAACCGCCGGCGCGGCGAGTTCGTCCTCATCGTCTCGGGCTGCCCGACGGAGCGCGACGACGGCATGAAGGAAGCCCGGCGGGTGCTGGAAATCCTCCTCGAAGACCTGCCGGCCAGCCAGGCCGCCCGCCTGGCGGCGCGGATCACCGGCGCCAAGAAGAATGCCCTGTACGCCCTGGCGCAGGAGTTGAAGCCCAGTCCCTAACGCGCCGGGGCGATCCGGTTTATCTGCTCCTGGCTATGCGGCTCGACGCAGTACAAGAGCACATTCGGCAGCCCGATCATGCGATAGGACAGTATCGACGGGGTCGGAAACGGCGGCAGCGGGGAAATCGACCAGATCGCTTTCGTCAGGGCGCCGAGCACGTTGCCCAGGGCATGGTCGGGGTCGCGGCCGCGCATGTTTTCCATGCCGATATCGACGATCTTGCCGCCGGGTTCGATGAATACGATGTAGCCGATGCCATTGCGGATGCAGATACGCCGGCCGCGGTCGTCGAAGACGGTCTTGGCGCTCAGGGCTTCGTCGACGCGCCGGCGTACCTGGACCATGTAGGCCTTGGCTTCGGAGTCCATGAGGTCGCCTTCGTAAACCATCAGGACCGGCGGTTGCCCATTGACCTCCGCGCGCGCGCATAGGGAGAGGCCCAGCAAGGCCAGGCAAGCAAGGGTTCGTAGGCTGAACATGAGGGGGAGTTCCAGACAGGTCTGGCCGGTATTATCGACAGCGCTTCCAAGGCGGGAAATATGGCATTGGATATAGCGTGTCCCAAGTAACTGGCGCAGGGATAAGTAGTGATGCGCGGTATGATTGGGACGGCAACTGTTATCGGATCCATCATGAGCCAGACCCTGACCCTCACCCGCCCTGACGACTGGCACCTGCACCTGCGCGACGGCGAGGCCCTCGCCGCCGTGCTGCCCGACACCGCGCGCCAGTTCGCCCGCGCCATCGTCATGCCTAACCTGAAGCCGCCGGTGCGTACCGTTGCCGAGGCGGCCGCCTATCGCGAGCGCATCCTGGCCGCCCTGCCGGCCGGCATCAGCTTCGAACCTCTGATGACCCTCTACCTTACCGACAACACCACGGCCGAGGAGGTCGCCAGGGCCAAGGCGAGCGGCTTCGTCCAGGCCGTGAAGTACTACCCGGCCGGGGCCACCACCAATTCCGACTTCGGCGTCTCGGCGGTGGAAAAGACCTACGCCGCCATCGAGGCGATGGCGGAACAGGGCCTGCCCCTGCTGGTGCACGGCGAATCGACCGATCCGGAGGTCGACGTGTTCGACCGCGAGGCGGTGTTCATCGACCGCGTCCTGGCGCCCCTGCTGGAGCGCTTCCCGAAACTGCGCCTGGTGCTGGAGCACACCACCACCCGCCAGGGCATCGAATTCGTGCGCGCGGCCGGCGCCAACGTCGCCGCCACCCTGACCGCCCACCACCTGCTCTACAACCGCAACGCCCTGTTCAAGGGCGGCATCCGGCCGCACTACTATTGCCTGCCGGTGCTGAAGCGGGAGGAACATCGCCAGGCCCTGGTCGACGCGGCCATCTCGGGCAGCCCGAAGTTCTTCCTCGGCACCGACAGCGCCCCGCATGCCCAGTCGGCCAAGGAATGCGCCTGCGGTTGCGCCGGCTGCTACACCGCCCATGCCGCCATCGAGTTGTATGCCGAGGCCTTCGAGGCGGCCGGCGCGCTCGGCCGCCTGGAGGGCTTCGCCAGCTGGTATGGCCCGGACTTCTATGGCCTGCCGCGCAATGTCGGTAAGATCACCCTGGTGCGCGAGCCCTGGCAGGTGCCCGCCGAACTCGGCTTCGGCGCCGGCCGGCTGATCCCCCTGCGCGCCGGCGAAAACGTGAACTGGAAAATGCTGGAGGCCTGAGATGTCCGAGCAACAAGTCGAGAGTCCCTATTTCAAATACGTCGTCGACCTGCTCAAGCTGCTGGTCGAGAAGGACGGCTCCGACCTGTTCATCACCGTCGGCGCCGCCCCGGCGTTCAAGATCCACGGCGAGATGACCCCGGTCGGCAGCAAGCCGATCAGCCGCGAGCAGTGCGAGGAGATCGTCTCGGCGGTGATGAACGAGAAGCAGCGCGCCGAGTTCCGCGAGACCAAGGAGTGCAACTTCGCCTTGAGCCTGTCCCAGGTCGGCCGCTTCCGCATGAACGCCTACGTCCAGCGCGGCTCGGTCGGCCTGGTGGCACGGGTCATCACCACCACCATCCCGAAGCTGGAAGACCTCAACATCCCCACTTCGCTGTACGACATCGTCATGGAGAAGCGCGGCCTGGTCCTCATGGTGGGCGCCACCGGCTCGGGCAAGTCGACCACCTTGGCGGCCATGATCGGCTACCGCAACCACAACTCGCGCGGCCACATCATCACCATCGAGGATCCGATCGAGTACGTCCACCCCCACGACGGCTGCCTGATCATGCAACGCGAGGTCGGGGTCGACACCGACAACTGGTTCGCCGCCCTCAAGAACACCTTGCGCCAGGCCCCGGACGTGATCCTGATCGGCGAGATCCGCGACCGCGACGGCATGGACTACGGCATCGCCTTCGCCGAGACCGGCCACCTCTGCCTGGCCACCCTGCACGCCAACAACTCCAACCAGGCCCTGGACCGGATCATCAACTTCTTCCCCATCGACCGGCGCCAGCAGCTGCTCATGGACCTGTCGCTCAACCTCAAGGCCATCGTCTCCCAGCGCCTGATCCCCAAGATCGGCGGCGGCCGGGTGCCGGCGGTGGAGATCATGATCGCCACGCCGCTGATCTCCGATCTGGTCCTCAAGGGCGACGTGCACGAGATCAAGCCGATCATGGCCAAGTCGCGCGACCTCGGCATGCAGACCTTCGACCAGTCCCTGTTCGACCTCACCGTGTCCGGCCAGATCGAGGCCGCCACCGCGCTGCGTTTCGCCGATTCCCCTAACGACCTGCGCCTGCAACTCAAGTTGTATGGCGGCGATCCCCTCAAGGACGGCGGCCCGGCCGGCTTCGAGATCGTCTGACGGCGGTCGGCCAGACGGGGTACACTCCGCCCCGGAGTCGGCCAGACAGTCGCTGTGGCAACACAGAGGAAAGTCCGGGCTCCATAGGGCAGGGTGCCAGGTAACGCCTGGGCGCCGCGAGGCGACGGAAAGTGGCACAGAAAACATACCGCCGATGGCCGGTCGCAAGACCGGATCAGGTAAGGTTGAAATGGTGGGGTAAGAGCCCACCGCGTTCCTGGCAACAGGGATGGCAGGCTAAACCCCACCCGGAGCAAGGCCAAATAGGCAGGCGTTGAGGCGGCCCGCCGAGCCTGCGGGTAGGCTGCACGAGGCGACGGGCGACCGTCGTCCCAGATGAATGGCTGTCCACGACAGAACCCGGCTTATCGGCCGACTCCACCTTTTTCCGATAAGGCCATCCGGAATGGCATAATTCCTGCTTGATAACAGGGGTTTTCCAGCGGAGGTCGGATCATGCTACTCACCCGTGCCAGCCAGTACGCGATCAAGGCGTTGGTCATGCTCGCCCTGCAGCCCAGGGATTCGGCCCTGATGTGCCGTGACCTGGCCGATGTCCTGAATATCCCCTACCCCTATCTGAGCAAGCTGATGCAGCAGTGCGCCCGCATGGGCCTGGTCGGCGCCAGCCGGGGCCGGGCCGGCGGTTACTGGCTGGAGGATGCGGCCGAGGCCATGAACATGCTCGAACTGGTCGAAGCGATCAACGGCGAGCGGACCACCCGGGATTGCCTGCTCGGCCTCAAGGAGTGTGCCGACGATAGCGCCTGCGTCATGCATTGCGAGTGGAAGCCGGTCAAGGAGGGCCTGCTCGCCGTGCTCAAGGAGCAGACCCTGGGCGAACTGGCCGAGGCGGTGCGCAGCGGTCGCTGCCAGTTGAGCGACCTGGCGGTACTCGAGCCCGGCTAGGGTAACGCCGAACAAACCGGGTGCCGTTATTGCGAGCGCAACGCGGCAATCCAGGCCCGTCGACGCAATCGACAACTTCTGGATCGCCACGTCGCTGCGCTCCTCGCGATGACGGATAAGCGTTTCCCTAGGCCATTCGGCGTCGTCGCGCGTACCCGCGGGCGCCTATTCCCCCACCCCGATCGTCCAGGCTCAATCGTCGTCGTCGTCCTCCGCCATGCGTCGGCGCGGCGTCGTCTTGGGGTCGGCGGTGATGTTGCGGTAGATCTCGATGCGGTCACCCGCCTGCAAGGCGGCGTCCAGCCTGGCGAGCTTGCCGAAGATGCCGACCTTCTGTTCGGTCAGGTCGAGGTGGGGGAACTGGCGCAGGATGCCGGATTTGATGATGGCCTGTTCGACGGTGCTGTCCTCGGGCACCTCGATGCGCAGCCAGATCTGCTGGGCGGGTTCGGAATAGGCGACGGAAACTTGCATGGTGGGCCTCGTTTATTCCCCCTCCCCCGCGTGCGGGGAAGGGCTGGGGTGGGTGGGGTACCTATCGCGCATGACCACCGTTCACGCCGCTGCCGGCTGGACCGCGCCGCGAGCGGCGCGCTCGGCCAGGCGGCGGTCGAGCACCCGCTTGCCGGCGAGCAGGAAACCCAGGGTCAGGAAGCCGCCGGGCGGCAGGATCATCATCAGGTAGCCCTTGTAGCCGGGGATCACGGTGGTCTCCAGGAAGGCGAAGGCTTGGCCCAGGAGCAGGTGGGCGTTGGCGAACAGGGTGCCGCCGCCGATCACCTCGCGGATGCCCCCGATCAGGGTCAGGGCGAAGGTGAAGCCCAGGCCCATCATCAGGCCGTCCATGGTGGCCGGACCGATCGGCATCTTGCCGGCGTAGGCCTCGGCGCGGCCGAGCACGGCGCAGTTGGCGACGATGAGGGCGATGTAAAGGCCGAGCACCTTGTAGAGGTCGTGGGCCCAGGCGTTGATGCTGACGTCCACCAGGGTCACCAGGGTGGCGATCAGGACGATGTAGACCGGGATGCGCACGTCCGGGCTGATCAGGTGGCGGGTCGCCGAGACCAGGGCGTTGGCGGCCATCAGCACGGCGGTGGTGGCCAGGCCCATGCCCAGGCCGTTGGTGGCCGAGCTGGTCACCGCCATGGTCGGACACATGCCCAGGATCTGGGCGAAGACAATGTTGTTGTCCCAGAGACCGTCCTTGGTGATGCGGGCGTAGCTCATGATTTGCTCCGGTCAGGCTGAATGGTTCGAGTTGCCCCCACC
>JAAXVP010000211.1 GCA_013335435.1 Thiobacillus sp.
ATCGGACCGGGAGGCCGGTGAAATATTGAATTCGGCCTGTTCGCGTCGCATCGACCGGCCCGATGAAAAAAATCGGGTCAGGGATGATGCGGTGACGCGGAATCGGGTTTTTCTACAGCGTCGTTAGTCGACCTTATTGGTGAGATCGCGATGACCCGCTGGCTGGTCTGTGCACTTTTCCTGCTGGCTGTACCCGCCGCCGCGGCGGGGCGGGTGTACAGCTTCGCCGTCGTGCCGCAGCAGGCCGCCACCGAACTGGCCGAGGCCTGGTCGCCGTTCCTGGCCTGGGTGTCGGCACGCAGCGGCGTGGCGTTGCGCTTCGCCACGGGGCCGGATATCCCGGCCTTCGAAAAGCGCCTGGCCAAGGGCGACTACGACTTCGCCTACATGAATCCCTACCACTACACGGTGTTCCACAAGACGCCGGGCTACCAGGCCATGGCCAAGGAGAAGGACCGCAAGATCAAGGGCATCCTGGTCGTGCGCAAGGACAGCCCGATCGCCGACATCCGCGAACTGAACGGCGCCGAGCTGGTGTTCCCGGCCCCGGCCGCCTTCGCCGCCAGCATCCTGCCGCGGGCGGCGCTGCGCAACGAAGGCGTCGCCTTCACGGCGAAGTTCGTGTCCTCGCACGACTCCGTCTACCTCAACGTCGCGCGCGGGCTCTATCCGGCCGGCGGCGGCATCGTGCGGACCTTCGAGATGCTGGACGAGGCGGATCGCAAGCAGCTGCGGGTGCTCTGGTCGACGCCGGCCTATACCCCGCACGCCTTCGCCAGCCATCCCAGGGTGCCCAAGGCGGTGCTCGCCAAGGTGCAGGAGGCGATGCTCGCCATGACCGACGACCCGGTCGGCCAGAAGATGCTCAAGCTGGTCGGCATCAAGGGCCTGGAGGCGGCGGTCGACGGCGACTGGGACGATATCCGCCAGTTGCACATCCGCGAGCAGGACACCGAGGGGAAATAGGCGCGCCATGTCCTTCCGCCTCAAGACCATACTCGGCATCGCCCTGATCCAGGCGCTCCTGCTCGCCATCCTGATCTTCAGCGTCATGGGTTTCCTGCGCGATTCCCACGAGACCCAGCTGCAACGCTACACCACGGCCACGGCCGCCACCTTCGCCTCGATGATCAAGGACAGCCTGCTCGGCATGGACCTGGCCAGGTTGCAGTCCTTCGCCGACGAACTGGTGAGCAATCCCGGCATCGCCTATGCCCGCATCCGCGACACCGACCATCGGGTCATGGCCTCGGCGGGTTCCGCCAAACAGCTCGGCCAGCCGTTCGGCCCGGACAAGAGCCTGGACACGGTCGACGATGGCGTTTATGACGTCCAGTCCGCCATCCAGGTCGGCGGCATCCGGTTCGGCAGCGTCGAGATCGGCATCGACGTCTCCTACCTGCAGGAAACCTTCGCCCAGGCCAGCACCTGGAGCCTGGCCATCGCCGGCGTCGAACTGGCCCTGGTGGCCCTGTTCTCGTTCATCCTCGGCACCTACCTGACCCGCCAGCTGGCGCGCCTGGAGGACGGTTCCCGCCGCCTGGCCCGGGGTGAGCTGGGCTACCAGATCGAGGCGCGGGGCGAGGACGAGCTGGCCGCCACCGCCCGTGCCTTCAACGACATGTCCAAGCGCCTGCTTGCGGACCAGCGCCGGCAGCGCGACTACGAACACCAGCTGATCGAGGCCAAGGAGGCCGCCGAATCCGCCAGCCGGGCCAAGAGCGAGTTCCTCGCCAACATGTCGCACGAGATCCGCACCCCGATGAACGGCGTCCTCGGCATGACCGAACTGCTCATGGACACCCGGCTCGATGCCGAGCAGCAGGAATACGCCCGCATCATCCGCAACAGCGCCGGCTCCCTGCTCACCGTCATCAACGACATCCTGGACTTCTCCAAGATCGAGGCGCGCAAGCTCGACCTCGAGGAGATCGATTTCGACCTCCGGGTGATGCTGGAGGACACCGCCGACCTTTTCGCCATCCGGGCCCAGGAAAAGGGCATCGAGCTGACCAGCGACATCGCCCCCGAGGTGCCGGCCCAGGTGCGCGGCGATCCCGGCCGGCTGCGCCAGGTGCTCAGCAACCTGCTCGGCAACGCGGTCAAGTTCACCGAGCGCGGCAGCATCGACCTGGCCGCGGCCCTGAGCCAGGAAAACGACGACCGCGTCCTGCTGCGCTTCACCGTACGCGATAGCGGCGTCGGCATCCCGATGGACAAGCAGTCCAGCATGTTCATGGCCTTCAACCAGGCCGACGCCTCGATCACCCGCAAATACGGCGGCACCGGCCTCGGCCTGGCGATCAGCAAGCAGCTCATCGACCTCATGGGCGGCGACATCGGCTTCGAGAGCCGCCCGCACGAGGGCACCACCTTCTGGTTCTCGGTTTCCCTGGCCAAACAACCGGGTGGCGCAGCCATGCGCCCGGACGTGCCGGACGATCTGGCCCGCTATGCCGGTACGCGCATCCTCGTGGTCGACGACAACGCCACCAACCGGCGCATCCTGGCCACCTTCCTGGACCGCTGGGGCTTCCGCCACGACGAGGCGGCCGGCGTGGCGGCCGGCCTCGACAAGCTCCGGATGGCCGCGACCGCCGGCGACCCCTACCGACTGGCGATCGTCGACATGAGCATGCCCGATCGGCACGGCGAGGAAATGGGCGGCATCGTCAAGGCCGATCCCGCCCTGGCCGCCACCCACCTGATCATGATGACCTCGGCCGGCCAGCGCGGCGATGCCCGGCGCCTGCACGGCATCGGCTTCGCCGCCTATCTGGCCAAGCCGGTGAAGCGACAGATCCTGCGCGATTGCCTGTTGACCGTCCTGGCCGGGCCTGCGGAGCGCCAGGACGCGGAGGCCCCGGCCCCGCTGGTGACCCGCCACAGCCTCCAGGAACAGCGGCACCGCAGCGGCCGCCTGTTGCTGGTCGAGGACAACCTGACCAACCAGAAGGTCGCCGAGGCCTTGCTCAGGAAGCTCGGCTATCACGAGGTGGTCGTGGCCAACAACGGCCGCGAGGCGGTCGACCTGCTCAAGCAAGCCTCCTTCGACCTGGTCCTGATGGATTGCCAGATGCCGGTGCTGGACGGTCTCGACGCGACGCGCGAGATCCGCGCCGCGGCGCCGGGCACGCTCGACAGCCGGGTGCCCATCGTCGCCATGACCGCCCATGCCATGGCCGAGCAGAAGCAGCAATGCATGGACGCCGGCATGGACGACTACCTGAGCAAACCGGTCCAGCGCGAGGAACTCGAGGCCATGCTGGCCAAGTGGCTGCACCATGCGCACCCGGCGGCAGCCACCGCGCCGGCGCCGGCCGAGCCGGAACGGACGGTCTGGGACCGGGCCGCTTTCATGGAGCGCGTGATGGACGATGCCGAACTGGCGGGCAGCGTGTTCGGCATCTTCATCGAGGATCTCGACCGCCTCTACGCCGAACTGGCCGGTGCGGCCGGTGCGCGCGACGGCGAGCGTTTCGCCTTCCATGCCCATGCGCTCAAGGGCGCTTCCGAGACGGTTTCGGCGCTCATGCTTCAGGATACGGCCAAGGCCATGGAGCGCCTGGCCCGTGACGGCAAGCTGGACCAAGCGGCGGCCATGCTGGCCGAGGCCGAGGCCCAGCGCCCCTTGCTGCGCCAAGTCGCGGCTACCGAAGGCTGGCTGCCCCCGGAGGGTTCTAACGGAGTGTCATCGTGATGGCGAACAAACGGCCTTTCTTCCTCAACCTGCTGGTCATCACCCTGCCGATCGGCGGCTGGGTGTCGATCCTGCACCGGGCCAGCGGGGCGGCCCTGTCCCTGGTGGTGCCGGTGCTGCTCTGGCTGCTCATGCGCAGCCTGGCCGCGCCGGAGGGCTTCGAGCAGGTGCGCGGCCTCCTGGGCGGCGGCATCGGCGCGCTGTTCATCCTGGCCGTGGCCTGGGCGACCCTGCACCACCTCATCGCCGGCCTGCGCCACCTCGGCTTCGACGTCGGCCTGGGCGAGGCCAAGCTGGCGGCACGCCGCTCGGCCTGGGCGACCCTGTTCCTGGCCCTGGCCGGAACGGCCTGGCTGGCCCTGGGGGTCTGGCTATGAGGACGGTCGGCGGTGCCCATCGCGGTCTCGGCCTGTGGCTGGCGCAACGCGCCAGCGCCGTGGTCATGGCCCTCTACCTGCCCGGTTTCCTGGTCTATGCGCTGCTGGCCGGCCCGCTCGACTTCGTTGCCTGGCAGGGGCTGTTCGCGCCCCTGGCCGCCAAGGTCGCCAGCCTGCTGTTCGTCGCCGCGCTGCTCTTGCATGCCTGGATCGGCATGCGCGAGATCTTCATCGACTACGTCCATCCCATGGTGTTGCGCCTGCCCCTGCTGTTCCTGTTCGCGGTGCTCTACCTGGGCTGCCTGGCCTGGGCGGCCGACATATTCTGGAGCGTGCCATGATCCCCAAACGAACCTTCGACGCGGTGATCGTCGGCGGCGGCGGGGCAGGCCTGCGCGCCGCCCTGCAGATGGCCCAGGCCGACCTCAAGGTGGCGGTGCTGTCCAAGGTCTTCCCGACCCGCTCCCACACCGTCTCGGCCCAGGGCGGCATCACCGCCGCCCTCGGCAACGTGTCCGAGGACGACTGGCACTGGCACATGTACGACACGGTCAAGGGCTCCGACTACCTGGGCGACCAGGACGCCATCGAATTCATGTGCCGCAACGCCGCCAGCGCCGTGTACGAGCTGGAGCACATGGGCCTGCCGTTCTCGCGCCTGCCGAACGGCAAGATCTACCAGCGCCAGTTCGGCGGCCAGTCGAAGAATTTCGGCGGCGAACAGGCCGTGCGCACCTGCGCCGCGGCCGACCGCACCGGCCACGCCCTGCTGCACACCCTGTACCAGCGCAACATCGCCGCCCGGACCCAGTTCTTCGAGGAATTCTTCGCCCTCGACCTGGTGCGCGACGCCGACGGCTACGTCCTCGGCGTGGTCGCCCTGGAGATCGAGACCGGTGCGCCCATGCTGTTCGAGTCGCGTGCCACCCTGCTCGCCACCGGCGGGGGCGCGCGCATCTTCCGCCACTCCACCAACGCCCACATCAACAGCGGCGACGGCCTGGGCATGGTCCTGCGCGCCGGCCTGCCGCTGGAGGACATGGAATTCTGGCAGTTCCACCCGACCGGCATCCCGGAGGTCGGTTCGCTGATCACCGAAGGCGTGCGCGGGGAGGGCGGCTACCTGCTGAACAAGGACGGCGAGGCCTTCATGCCGCGCTACGCGCCCAACGCCAAGGATCTGGCCTCGCGCGACGTGGTGTCGCGCGCCATCGCCCAGGAAATCCTGGCCGGACGTGGCTGCGGCGAGCATGGCGACTACGTCCTGCTCAAGATCGACCACATCGGCGCCGACAAGATCAAGGCGCGCCTGCCCGGCATCCGCGAGTTGTCCATGCAGTTCGCCGGCGTCGACCCGTGCGAGGCGCCCATCCCGGTCACCCCGACCGCGCACTACATGATGGGCGGCATTCCGACCAACCTGCACGGCCAGGTGGTGGCGCCGGAGCGCTACGGTCCCGAAGAAGGGGTGCCCGGCCTGTATGCCGTCGGCGAGTGCGCCTGCGTCTCGGTGCACGGCGCCAACCGCCTGGGCGGCAACTCGCTGCTCGACCTGGTGGTGTTCGGTCGTGCCGCCGGCGACCATGCCATCGAATACCTGCGCGAGAATCCCTTCGCCCGCGCTTTGCCGTCCGAGGCGGTGGACGCCGTCCTGGCCCGCCTGGCGCGTTGGGACAAGCCATCGGGCAGCGAGCGGGTGCCGCAGTTGCGTGCCGAGATGCAGCGCATCCTGCAGGAGCACTGCGGCGTCTACCGCCGGGAGGATCTGCTCAAGGAGGGCATCGAGAAACTCGACCGGGTCGAGGCCAGGATGGCCGACGCCTACATCGAGGACCGCAGCCAGGTGTTCAACACCGCCCGCCTGGAGGCGCTGGAACTGGAGAACCTGCTGCCCATCGCCCGCGCCACCCTGGTCTCGGCCCTGGCCCGGACCGAGAGCCGGGGCGCCCACACGCGCGAAGACTACCCGGACCGCGACGACGATCGCTGGCTGCGCCATACCCTGTACACGCGGGCGAACGACCAGCTCGACTACAAGCCGGTGCGCCTTAAGCCGCTCACGGTGGAGACCTTCCAGCCCAAGGCGAGGACGTATTGATGTTTTGCCACCCCCTCACCCCCGGCCC
>JAAXVP010000472.1 GCA_013335435.1 Thiobacillus sp.
CGCCCGCGCTGGGGCGGCAGTAAGCCGTTGAGGTGCTGGAGCAGCGTCGTCTTGCCGGAGCCGGTCGCGCCGACGATGGCGACCATCTCGCCCGGCTCCACCCGGAGCGAGACGCCGTGGAGGACCTCCTGCCCGGTCCCTGCGACACCATCTGCCTGGGCCTGCTTACCATGGGCGACGAAGAGGCATGCGCGGAAGTGCGCGGCAACCTGGTGGTGGACAACCAGGTCGGCATGCACGTGTGGGCCGGCTCGGTGCGCAACGCGGTCGAGAAGAACGACTTCATCTCCAACCGGGAGCAGGTGAAATATGTCGCCGCCCGGGACGAGCCCTGGGGCGTCAAGGAAGGCAACCACTGGAGCAACTACGTGGGCTGGGACCGCAACGGCGACGGCCACGGTGACGTGCCCTACGAGGCCAACGACATGGTCGACCGCCTGTCGTGGCGGCACCCGATGGTCAAGCTGCTGCTGGCCAGCCCGGCCATCCAGACCCTGCGCCTCATCGCCCAGCAGTTTCCGCTGATGCGCGCCCCCAGCATCGTGGACAAGAACCCGCGCATGCGCCCCGAACATTCCGATTGGAGAAACTGGCTTGGCAAGCAATATCGTTGAAGCCCGCGGGGTGACCAAGGATTTCGGCACCGTACAGGCAGTAAAAGGTGTCGACCTGTCCATCGCCCCCGGCGAACTTTTCGGCCTGATCGGCCATAACGGCGCCGGCAAGAGCACCCTGTTCAAGATGATGCTCGGCCTGATCCCCATCACCGCAGGCGAAATCCGCCTCGACGGCGATCTGGTGAACGGCCCGCGCTTCCGCGAGACCCGTCGCAAGATCGGCTACCTGCCCGAAAACGTGGTGCTCTACGACAACCTCACCGGCCTCGAGACCCTGCACTTCTTCGCCGACCTGAAGGCCGTGGCGCGCAAGGAATGCCCTGCGCTGCTGGAAAAGGTCGGCCTCTCGAATGCCGCCGGCCGGCGCGTGCGGGAATACTCCAAGGGCATGCGCCAGCGCCTCGGCTTTGCCCAGGCCCTGCTCGGCACGCCGCGCCTGCTTTTTCTCGACGAACCGACCACCGGCCTCGACCCCGGCGCCATCCGCGACTTCTACCGCATCCTGCGCGAACTGAAAGGCGAAGGCGTGACGATGGTCCTGACCTCCCACATCCTGGCCGAAATCCAGGAACGGGTCGATCGCCTCGCCATCATGGAAGACGGCCGCATCCGCGCCACCGGCACCGTGCAGGAACTGCGCGAAGGCATGAACCTGCCGCTGACACTCGAGATTGCCGGCGGCGCCGGCCTGCGCGAACAAGTCGGCCGTGTGCTCGAAGGGCTAGCCATCGAAAGCATCGAAGAAACCGGCAACACCCTGCACATCCGCCTGCCCCGCGACGCCAAGATGCCCGCCCTGACCCGCCTCGCCACCCTCGGCGACACCATGCGCGACCTGCACGTGCGCGAGCCGTCCCTCGAAGACGTGTTCTTCGGCTACCGGAACTGAGCCCATGTTTTCCATCGACTTCAGACAGATCGGCATCATTGCCGGCAAGGAATTCTGGGACCGCATCCGCAACCGCTGGGTGCTGGCGGTCGGCATCGTGTTCACCGTGTTTGCACTGGTCATCGCCTACTTCGGCGCGGCCCAGCAGGGCGCGGTGGGTTTCCGCTCCATCGACGTGACCATCGCCTCACTGGTCAGCCTGGTGATCTACCTGATCCCGCTGATCGCCCTGATTCTCGGCTTCGACGCCATCGTCGGCGAGCGCGAACGGGGCTCGCTGGATCTGCTGCTCACGTTGCCGATCACCCGCAAGGAACTCATCCTCGGCAAGTACGCGGGCCTCGCCGGCGCGCTGGCCTTCTCGACCATTGCCGGTTTCGGTGCGGTGGGGGTGATCCTGTCG
>JAAXVP010000007.1 GCA_013335435.1 Thiobacillus sp.
CGCCAGGCGGCCATTCAGTTCGTGCAGGCGTTCGGCCTCGGGCAGCAGGACGGCCAGGGCACGCTCCTGGCCGATCAGGGCACGAACGCGCTTGAAGTGGGTCGGATACGCCATGGAACTGTAAAGGGTCCGGTAAGTCCCCTATGGTAACATTCGCCGATTTCCCCAATCCTGCCGGTAACGTGTCCATGGTCGTCAATTTGCTCAAGAAGATTTTCGGTAGCCGTAACGAGCGGCTGCTCAAGCAGTACCGCACCATCGTCGCCAAGATCAATGCCCAGGAGCCGGCATTCGAGAAGCTTGCCGACGACGAACTGCGCGCCAAGACCGCGGAATTCCGCGCCCGCCTGGACCAGGGCGAGACCCTGGACCAGCTCCTGCCCGAGGCCTTCGCCGCCGTGCGCGAGGCCGCCAAGCGGACCCTGGGCCTGCGCCACTACGACGTCCAGATGATCGGCGGCATCACCCTGCACCAGAACAAGATCGGCGAAATGCGTACCGGCGAGGGCAAGACCCTGATGGCCACCCTGCCGGTGTACCTGAACGCCCTGTCCGGCAAAGGCGTGCATGTGGTCACGGTGAACGACTACCTGGCCAGCCGCGACGCCGAATGGATGGGCCGCATCTACAACTTCCTCGGCATGACGGTGGGCGTGATCCGCTCGCAGCAGCCGAACGACGAGAAGCAGGCCGCCTACGCCGCCGACATCACCTACGGCACCAACAACGAGTACGGCTTCGACTACCTGCGCGACAACATGGTCTACACCCCCGACCAGCGCGTGCAGCGGCCGCTCAACTACGCCATCGTCGACGAGGTCGACTCGATCCTGATCGACGAGGCGCGCACGCCGCTGATCATCTCCGGCCAGGCCGACGACAACGTCGCCCTGTACCAGCGCATGAACGCGGTGCCGCCCCGGCTGACCCGCCAGGAGAAGGAATACAAGGAAGACGAGACCGGCCCCCTGGGCGACTACATCGTCGACGAGAAGGCCCACTCGGTCCTGCTCACCGAGCAGGGCCACGAGAAGGTCGAGGCCATCCTGACCGAAATGGGCCTGCTGCCGGCCGGCGGCTCGCTCTACGATGCCGCCAACATCACCCTGGTGCACCACGTCTACGCCGCCCTGCGCGCCAACGTGCTGTACCACCGCGACCAGCACTACGTGGTCCAGGACAACGAAGTGGTCATCGTCGACGAGTTCACCGGGCGCCTGATGACCGGCCGGCGCTGGTCGGACGGCCTGCACCAGGCCGTCGAGGCCAAGGAAGGCGTGGCGGTCCAGCGCGAGAACCAGACCCTGGCCTCGATCACCTTCCAGAACTTCTTCCGCATGTACAAGAAGCTGGCCGGCATGACCGGCACGGCCGACACGGAAGCCTACGAATTCCAGCAGATCTACGGCCTTGAGACCGTGGTCATTCCGACCAACCGGCCGATGATCCGCAAGGACATGAACGACCTGGTCTACCGCACCGCCGAGGAAAAGTGGCAGGCGGTGATCAATGACATCGCCGACTGCCACAAGCGCGGCCAGCCTGTCCTGGTCGGCACCACCTCGATCGAGGTCAACGAATTCCTGTCCGCCCGCCTGGCCAAGGTAAAGCTGCCGCACCAGGTCCTGAACGCCAAGCAGCACGCCCAGGAGGCCCAGGTGGTCACCCAGGCCGGCCTGCCGGGCGCCATCACCATCGCCACCAACATGGCCGGCCGCGGTACCGACATCGTCCTGGGCGGCAGCATCGCCAAGCCGCTCGAGGCGATCCGCACCGACGCGAGCCTGAGCGACGCCGACAAGGAAGCCCGCACCGCCGCCATCAAGGCCGACTGGCAGAAGCTGCACGACCAGGTCCTGGCCGCCGGCGGCCTGCACATCATCGGCACCGAGCGGCACGAGTCGCGCCGGGTCGACAACCAGTTGCGCGGCCGTTCCGGCCGCCAGGGCGACCCCGGCTCGTCGCGCTTCTACCTGTCCCTGGAAGACCCGCTCCTGCGCATCTTCGGCGGCGAACGCCTGGGCGCCATCATGGAACGCCTGAAGATGCCGGAGGGCGAGGCGATCGAGCACGGCATGGTCAACCGCTCCCTGGAATCGGCCCAGCGCAAGGTCGAGCAACGCAACTTCGACATCCGCAAACAACTGCTCGAATACGACGACGTCTCCAACGACCAGCGCAAGGTCATCTACAGCCAGCGCAACGAACTGCTGGAGACCGAGGACATTTCCGCCGGCGTACTGGGCATGCACGCGCAGATACTCAACGACGTGGTCAGCGAACACATCACGCCCGGCAGCATGGCCGAACAATGGGACATCTCCGGCCTGGAAACCGCCCTGGCGGCCGAATTCCAGCTCCGCTGCCCGATCCAGGAATGGCTCGATGCCGACGACAAATTGGCCGAGGATGGCGTGCGCGCTCGAGTCATCGAGACCGCCCGCGCCCTCTACGCCGAGAAGGAAGCCCTGGCCGGCCAGAATTTGCGCCAATTCGAGCGCGCCATCCTGCTGCAGAGCCTGGACAACCACTGGCGCGAGCACCTGGCCGCCATGGACCACCTGCGCCAGGGCATCCACCTGCGCGGCTACGCGGCCAAGAACCCGAAGCAGGAATACAAGCGCGAGGCCTTCGAGCTGTTCGAGGCCATGCTCGGCACCATCGCCCGCGAGGTCACCCAGATCACCCTGACCGTGCAGATCCGCAGCCAGGAGGACGTCGAGGCGGTCGAGGCGCAGGAACCGGAAGTCACCAACGTCCAGTACCACCACTCCGACTACGACGAGGCCCTGGGCGGCGACGAGGAACCCCAGCCGGCCGGCCAGCAGCCGTTCCAGCGCGACTACCCCAAGGTCGGCCGCAACGACCCCTGTCCCTGCGGTTCGGGCAAGAAGTACAAGCACTGCCATGGGCAATTGAGCTGAGCCCGTCATGGAAAGCTACAAACTCGTCCTGCCCGAGCACCTGAACCACTACGGCTACCTGTTCGGCGGCAACATGCTGAAATGGACCGACGAGGTGTCCTGGATCGCGGCCAGCCGGGAATTTCCCGGCTGCCGATTCGTCACCGTGGCCATGGACCGGGTCGAGTTCAAGAAGGGCGTGCGCCAAGGCGCCATCCTGCGCTTCTCGGTCAACCGGGGCGAGATGGGCAACAGTTCGGTGCGCTACCACGTCACCGTCTACTGCGACGACATCGAACTCGGCACCGAGGACCCCGTCTTTGCCACAACCGTCACCTTCGTCTGCCTGGATGAAGAGGGTGGCAAAGCCCGCATCGCACGGAATTGACCGATCGCCCTTGTAAAGGGGCGCCATTTACCCGACAATATTAGTCAACTTTGTCTGGAGCATTCCGATGCCTTATTTCATCTACCAAGTCGGCCCCCTCAACATTCTCAACAAGCGCTCCCAGGCCGACAACTTCAAAGAAGCCAAGGCCATCGCCAACGAGTTGCGCAAAGGCATCGACCCCAATGCCGGCACCCAGATCAAGATGATCTTCGCGGAAAACGAGCTACAGGCCGAAGACACCCTGTCGCAGCCGCGCGAACTCGACCACACCCTGGCCGGCGACGACTACTAGGAGGCCGCCATGGCCGATAGCTTCCGCGACCTCGCCAGGGGCCAGTGCAAGCCCTGTGAAGGCGGCACCCCACCCATGAGCGCGGCCGCGGTCGAAGCCAACCTCAAGAACCTGTGCGGCTGGCAGGTGGTTGACGGCAAGCTGCGCAAAGACTTCAAGTTCCCGGATCACTACGTGACCATGGCCTTCGTCAACGCCGTGGCCTGGATATCCCACAGGCAGGACCACCATCCCGATCTGACGGTGGGCTACGACAATTGCCGGGTCGAGTACAGCACCCATGCCATCGGCGGCCTGTCGGAGAACGATTTCATCTGTGCGGCCAAAATCGACGTCCTGACCGATCTCTGACATATTTCGGCCCATGTCCGGATACAACGAAGACGCCTACCGTGAAGCCCGCCAGTCGGCCATCGCCCTGGCCTGCCCGTTCGAGCGCGCCCTGCTGTCGCGCTGCGTGGTCTGCTTCAAGGCCAAGAAGCTGCTTCTGGCCGAGCGCGAGGTGATCAGCTGCACCGAGGAACGCGCCTGCTCCCTGTGCCAGGCCTTCCACGAATCCCTGCACGACAACGCCCGCTTCGCCCTCCATGTCGAACCGCACCAGCCCTGGCCGTTCGGCAAGGAGATCCGCGCCCAGTGCGGTGGCGTGCGTGGCTTGGCCGAGACGCTAGCCAAGGATGCCGGCATGACGGCCGATGTCGCCCTGCTGGTCAACGAGGGCATCCTGAAATACGGCGAGATCGGCCGATTCCCCTATTCCGAGATCATGCGCGCCATCGTCCATTACGAACCGCGCCCGCGCCGAACATGAAGGTCGCCGTGATCGGCGCCGGCCCGGCCGGGATGTCGTGCGCCAATGCCCTGCTCAGTTTCGGCCTGGAGCCGGTGGTGATCGAACGCGACGACCATGTCGGCGGCATCCAGCGCGCCAATTTCCATCCCAACCTGTGGATGCTGGGCATGCCCGGCGAGACCGGCATCGAGATCACCGAGCGACTGGCGCGGCATTTTTTCGAATTGCCCATCGCCAGCCACATGAAGGCCGGGGTCGTTGCGCTGTCCCGCACATCGCACGGCTTCAGGATGCGTCTGGCCACGAACGGGGTCGCCGCCGAACTGGATGTCGGCGCCGTCGTGCTCGCCACCGGCAGCCGGCCCCGCAGCACGCCGGAACTGGCCGACTTGACCCGGCGCTCCGACCGGGTCATCGTCGGGCCGCTCTCGGAAACCATACGCGACGGCATCCGCTCCAGCCGCGCCTTGATCCTGGGCGGCGGCGACAACGCCCTCGACCATGCCCTCTACCTGGCCGAGCGGGGCAACCGGGTCACCGTCTGCGCCCGGCGCGACTTCACGGCCCGCCGGCAGTTCCAGGAGGCCTGCGCCGGACGGCCCGAGATCGAGCTCAGGCGCCATTGCCAAGCCGCCGGCCTGGCAGCCGCGCCGAACGCCATAACGGTCACCTGGGGCGACGGCGCGGAAACCTACGACTGGCTGTTGGCGATGTACGGCTACGAACCCGACGCGGCCGTTCTGGCATGCTTCGAGCCCGGCCTGCGGCCCCAGCTCACCGACAGCGGCCATATCCACGTAACCCGCGGTCAGCGCACCACGGTGCGCGGGATCTACGCCGCCGGCGACGTCACCGACTGCATCCAGCCCTCGGTCCCGACCGCCATCGCCCAAGGGCTGGCGGCCGCCAAGGCGGTAGAACTCGATCAGGCCACGCAGTCGACGTAGTAGCGGGTGTGGCCGTTGCTGCGGTCCTTGACCAGGCCGTGCACATCGGTTTCGAAACCGGGGAATTTCTCGTTGAATTCGCGCGCGAACTGCAGGTAGCGCACGATGGTGTTGTTGAAGATTTCGCCTGGGATCAACAGGGGGATGCCCGGCGGATACGGCGTCAGCAGGATGGCCGTGATGCGCCCTTCCAGCTTGTCGATCTCGACCCGCTCGATATCCCGGTGCGCCATCTTGGCGAAGGCGTCGGCCGGCCGCATGGCCGGCTCCATGTTGGACAGGTACATCTCGGTGGTCAGGCGGGCGACGTCGTTGGCCTTGTAGACCTGGTGGATCTGGCTGCACAGGTCCTTGAGGCCGACCCGCTCATAGCGCGGGAACTTGGCCACGAAGTCCGGCATGACCCGCCAGAGCGGCTGGTTGCGGTCGTAATCGTCCTTGAACTGCTGCAACTCGGTCACCATGGTGTTCCAGCGGCCCTTGGTGATGCCGATTGTGAACATGATGAAGAACGAGTACAGGCCGGTCTTCTCGACGATGACGCCATGCTCGGCCAGGTATTTGGTCAGCACCGCGGCCGGTATGCCGGTATCGGCGAAATCACCGTCGACATCGAGGCCCGGGGTGATGACCGTCGCCTTGATCGGATCGAGCAAGTTGAAGCCGGCCGCCAGCTTGCCGAAACCGTGCCACTTGTCGCCCGCCTTGAGGGTCCAGGCGTCGCGTTCCTCGATGCCCTCCTCGGACAGGTCCTTCGGACCCCATACCTTGAACCACCAGTCGTTGCCCAGCTCGCTGCCGACCTTGCGCATGGCGCGCCGGAAGTCGAGGGCCTCGGCGATCGATTCCTCGACCAGGGCGCGGCCGCCCGGCTCCTCCATCATCGCCGCCGCCACGTCGCAGGAGGCGATGATGGCGTACTGCGGCGAGGTCGAGGTGTGCATCAGGAAGGCCTCGTTGAAGATGTCCTGGTCGAGCTTGCGGCTCTCCGAGTCCTGCACCAGGATCTGCGAGGCCTGGCTCAAACCGGCCAGCAGCTTGTGGGTGGACTGGGTCGAGAACACCATCGAGTCCTTGCAACGCGGACGGTCGGCGCCGATGGCGTGGTAGTCGCCGTAGAAGTCGTGGAACACGGCATGCGGCAACCAGGCCTCGTCGAAGTGCAGGGTATCGATCTTGCCGTCCAGCATCTCCTTGATCTCCTCGACGTTGTAGAGGATGCCGTCGTAGGTGGACTGGGTGATGGTGAGCACACGCGGCTTGGCGTCCTTGTTCGCGAAGGGATGCGCGGCGATCTTCTTCTTGATGTTCTTCCACTCGAACTCGGACTTCGGGATCGGCCCGATGATGCCGTAGTGGTTGCGCGTCGGCATCAGGAACACCGGCACCGCGCCGGTCATGATGATGGCGTGCAGGACCGACTTGTGGCAGTTGCGGTCGACCACCACCACGTCGCCGGGCGCGACGGTGGAATGCCAGACGATCTTGTTCGAGGTCGAGGTGCCGTTGGTGACGAAGAACAGGTGGTCGGCGTGGAAGATGCGCGCCGCGTTGCGCTCCGAGGCGGCGACCGGGCCGGTGTGGTCGAGCAACTGGCCGAGTTCCTCCACGGCGTTGCAGACGTCGGCGCGCAGCATGTTCTCGCCGAAGAACTGGTGGAACATCCGGCCGACCGGGGACTTCAGGAAGGCGACGCCGCCGGAGTGGCCGGGGCAGTGCCAGGAATAGGAGCCGTCGGCGGCGTAGTGGGTCAGGGCGCGGAAGAACGGCGGCGGCAGGGAATCCAGGTAGGCCTTGGCCTCGCGCACGATATAGCGGGCCATGAACTCCGGCGTGTCCTCGAACATGAGCAGGAAGCCGTGCAGCTCGCGCAGGACGTCGTTCGGGATGTGCCGGGTGGTGCGGGTCTCGCCATACAGGAAGATGGGGATGTCGGCGTTGCGGTTGCGGATCTCGGCGACGAAGGTACGCAGCTCGGCGATGGTCTCGTCGGCCTTGGCGCCTGCGAACTCCTCGTCGTCCACCGACAGGATAAAGGCCGAAGCGCGCGACTGCTGCTGGGCGAACGAGGACAGGTCGCCGTAGCTGGTCACCCCGAGCACTTCCATGCTCTCTTCCTCCAGGGCCTTGGCGAGGGAACGGATCCCCAGGCCCGAAGCGTTCTCGGAACGGAAGTCCTCGTCGATGATGATGACCGGAAAGTGGAAACGCATGGCCCTGTCCTCGCTGGACGGTTATGGAAGAAAGCGCGCGATTATACGAACTGCGCTATGCCCTGAAGTTAAATTTTAGGCAAGGTCACGCCGGTCTGGCCCTGGTATTTGCCGCCGCGGTCGCGGTAGGAGGTCTCGCACACCTCGTCGGACTCGAAGAACAGCATCTGGGCGACGCCCTCGTTGGCGTAGATGCGCGCCGGCAGTGGCGTGGTATTGGAAAACTCCAGGGTCACGTGGCCTTCCCATTCCGGTTCCAGCGGGGTCACGTTGACGATGATGCCGCAGCGCGCGTAGGTGCTCTTGCCCAGGCAGACCACCAGGACGTTGCGCGGGATGCGGAAGTACTCGACCGTGCGCGCCAGGGCGAAGGAGTTGGGCGGGATGATGCAGGAGTCGCCCTTCACCTCGACGAAGGATTTCGGATCGAAGCACTTGGGGTCGACGATCGTGCAGTTGATGTCGGTGAACAACTTGAATTCGTTCGAGCAGCGCACGTCGTAGCCGTAGCTGGAGGTGCCGTAGGAGACGATCTTCTGGCCGTTGACCTCCTTGACCTGACCGGCCTCGAACGGCTCGATCATGCCGTGTTCCTGCGCCATGCGGCGGATCCACTTGTCGGATTTGATGCTCATCTTCAACCTGTCCCGAAAAAACAAAAGGCCGCGCCTGGTGGCGCGGCCGATATGCTACCGCCTCGCGGCGCTTAGGTGTTCTGAATCACGATGCTGGGGAACTTGGCGCTGTGGTCCACGGCCAGGTCGCCGACCTTGACCGCGACCCGGCGGGCGATGGCGCGGTAGATCTCGGCGATGCGCGATTCCGGCTCGGCCACCACGGTCGGCTTGCCGGCGTCGGTCTCCTCGCGGATGCGCATGTCCAGGGGCAGGCCGCCCAGGAATTCGACGCCGTAGTCGTTGCACATCTTCTGGCCGCCGCCGGTGCCGAAGATCGGCTCCTCGTTGCCGCACTTGGAGCAGATGTGCAGGGACATGTTCTCCACCACGCCGAGGATGGGCACGCCCACCTTCTCGAACATCTTGAGGCCCTTACGGGCATCGATCAGGGCGATATCCTGCGGCGTGGTGACGATCACCGCTCCGGTCACCGGGACACGCTGGGCCAGGGTGAGCTGGATGTCGCCGGTGCCCGGCGGCAGGTCGACCACCAAGTAGTCGAGGTCCTTCCACTTGGTCTGGTTCAGGAGCTGCTCCAGGGCCTGGGTGACCATGGGACCGCGCCAGACCATGGGGGTGTCGACGTCGATCAGGAAACCGATCGACATGGCCTGGATACCGTGGCCGATCATCGGCTCCAGCGACTGGCCGTCATCGGAAACCGGGCGCCCGACGATGCCCAGCATGGTCGGCTGCGAGGGGCCGTAGATGTCGGCGTCCAGCATGCCGACGGAGGCACCCTCGGCGGCCAGGGCCAGGGCCAGGTTGACGGCGGTGGTGGACTTGCCGACACCGCCCTTGCCGGAGGCCACGGCGATGATGTTCTTGACGCCCGGGATCAGCTTGACGCCGCGTTGCACGCTATGGGCGACGATCTTCCAGGAGATGTTGGCGGTGGCCGACTCGACGCCGGCGACGGTCTTGATCTGGTCCTCGATCAGGGCCTTGATCTCGTTCATGACCATCTTGGCCGGATAGGGCAACACCACGTCCAGGGTGACCTTGCCGCCGTCGACCTTGATGTTCTTGGCCGACTTGGTGGAGATGAAATCCTTCTGGGTATTGGGATCGACCAGCTCTTTCAGAGCGGCCTGGACTTGCTGTTCGGAAACCGACATGGCGTACCTCGGGTTGAAAAATAAAAAAGGGGCTGCCGGGCAGATATGGGCGCCGGCGAGTTATTCAAGCCCCGGATCAATAGTTGATCATTTTACTCGATTAAGTGCCGGATGGCACGCCCGTCATGCAAAATGGGGCGCCTCCCGGGCGCCCCTTGTCCTGCGCCCAAGCCCCGCTTCAGTCGCTCAACTGGGCGATCTCGGCGAAGGTGCCGGCAACCGGGACGGTATGGATGGGCATGCCAAGCTGGCGGCCGATCTGCGAGGTGGAGAACATGCCGCGCAGGATCTGGCTGCGGTCGGGCTGGCGTTCCACCACCAGGGCGTGCTGGCGGCCCTTGCCCTGCAGGGTGGCGACGACGTCGCCGACCTTGGCGACCTGGAGGTCGTCGATGCAGATGACCTCCAGCCGCTCGCGCGGGGTCATGATGTCCTTGACCAGGACGTCGGCATGGCGGATGCCCTGGGTCTGGATCACCTGCATCGGCCGTTCGCTGGTCAGGTCGGAAGCGGTGATCAGGCCGAGAATCTGGTTCTGGTCGTCAGCCACCAGAAGCATGCGGACGCCGTGGTGGATCATCTTGGCGCGGGCGTGCTCGATGCTCTCCAGGGGCGGAATGGTCTGCGCCGTCACCACCGCGAAGTCGGTCATCACCGACAGGGCCGGCTGGTCCATGGTCACCGACTCGACCACCTGCTGCCTGGGTTTGGTGTAGGAAGCACCCTTCTGCATGGGCGCCATGGGCAGCACCCGAAAATTCTGGCTCATCGTACTCTCTCCATCTCAACAGCGTCCGTTGTGGGTTCTTATGCCATGGCCATGGTGCTGACGCGGGCGACCATGGCTGTCGACCTGGAGGAAATGTTCCAGCTCTTCCAGAGCCAGACGATAGACCTCCTGCTTGAACTCGACCACGGCCTTGACCGGATCCCAGTACTCGTTCCAGCGCCAGGCGTCGAATTCGGGGTGCTCGGTGGCACGCAGACTGACATCGATGTCGCGCCCGGTCAGGCGCAACAGGAACCAGATCTGTTTCTGGCCCCGGTAATGGCCACGCCACTCCCGGCGCACCCATTCCCTGGGCACGTCGTAGCGCAGCCACTCGCGGGTTCGACCCAGAATGCGGACATGTTCGGGCCGCAGCCCGACCTCCTCCCGAAGCTCGCGGAACATCGCCAGCTCGGGGGTCTCGCCATGCTTGATGCCACCCTGGGGAAACTGCCAGGAGTCCTGCCGGACCCGTTTGCCCCAGAAAACTTCATTCCTGGCATTGCAAATGACAATACCCACATTCGGCCGGTAACCGTCTTTGTCGATCATGGCCGTCCTCAAAATTCCTTTAACTGAGAGTTATTCTCCCACCCTTCGCCGGGCTTGCAAAGACGGCCGTCCGGCTCACAGGCGGAAGCCCGCATCGGTCACGGCGTTGTACTGCTTCATGCGCTCGACGAAGGCCGGCATCTCCAGGCCCAGCCCGGCTTCCAGGCCGCGCGCCCGCTCGCTCAGCCGGACGAAGCCGGCATGCGGCAGGGGCGGCTTGAAGGCGAACAGCTGGATGTTGCCCTTCTTCTCGGCCGGCAGGATCAGGGTATGGTCGCTGAACACACGGGCGACGCGGTCGAAATAGATATCGAAGAAACGGTCCGAGCCCCACAGGTTGAACACCGCCACCCCACCCGGCACCAGGGCATTCAGGCAGGCGGCGTAGAAGTCCTCCGAGGCCAGCGCCTCGACGATGCGCTGGGCGTCGTAGCCGTCGACCAGCAAGACGTCGAGCGCCTCGGCCTGCTCATACACATAGCGCGCACCGTCGCCCACCCGCACATCCAGGCGATCGTCGTCGTTCGGCAGCAGGAAATAGCTGCGCGCCGCCGACACCACATCCGGGTTGATCTCCAGGGCGGTCAGGCGGGAATCCGGCAGGTTGCGGTGGATGAACTTGGCGATCGAGGCGCCGCCCAGGCCGACCAGGCCGATTTCGCGCGGCGCCGGGTTGAACAGCAGGAAGGCCATCATGGCGCGAGTGTATTCCAACTCCAGCGCGTAGGGCTCCTTGATGCGCATGGCGCTCTGCACGGCCGGGCCGCCCAGGTGCAGGTAGCGGATGCCTTTCTTCTCGCTGATCTCGACCGGATCGAAGTCAGCCTTCTGTCTTTGTCTGCCGAACGGGCGCATTAGGTAGAATTGATGTTTTGATTAATCCTTCACAGCCTACCATGCGCACCTCCCGATTTTTCCTCTCCACCAGCAAGGAAGCCCCGACCGAAGCCGAACTGGTCTCGCACAAACTGATGCTCCGGGCCGGTCTGATCAAGCGCCTGGGCTCCGGCCTGTACACCTGGATGCCGCTCGGTCTGCGCATCCTGCGCAAGGTCGAGGCCATCGTCAGGGAGGAGATGAACCGCGCCGGCGCCATCGAGCTCCTGATGCCGGCCGTGCAGCCGGCCGAGTTGTGGCAGGAATCCGGCCGCTGGGCGGTGTTCGGGCCCCAGATGCTGAAGATCAAGGACCGCCACCAGCGCGACTTCTGCTTCGGCCCCACCCACGAAGAGGTCATCACCGACCTGGCGCGCAAGGAACTGCGGAGCTACAAGCAGCTGCCGGTCAACTTCTACCAGGTCCAGACCAAGTTCCGCGACGAGATCCGGCCGCGCTTCGGCGTCATGCGGGCGCGCGAATTCCTGATGAAGGACGCCTATTCCTTCCACCTCGACGAAGCCAGCCTGGACGAGACCTACCAGACCATGTACCAAGCCTATTCGCGCATCTTCACCCGCCTGGGCCTGAAGTTCCGCGCCGTCGCCGCCGACACCGGCGCGATTGGTGGCTCCGGCTCGCACGAATTCCACGTCCTGGCCGATTCGGGCGAGGACGCCATCGCCTTCTGCCCCGACTCCGACTACGCCGCCAACGTCGAGATGGCCGAGGGCCTGGCCCCGACCGCCCCACGCCCGGCCGCCACGGAGGCCATGCGCGACGTCGATACCCCCAAGCAGACCACCTGCGAGGACGTCGCCGCCCTGCTCGGCATCCCCCTGCAACGCACGGTCAAGCTGATCGCCGTGATGGCAGCCGACAAGCTCAACGTCCTCCTGATCCGCGGCGACCACAGCCTGAACGAGGTCAAGACCGGCAAGATCGACGGCCTGGCCGACTTCCGCTTCGCCACCGACGAGGAAATCCGCGCCGCCTTCGCCTGCCCGCCCGGCTTCCTCGGCCCGGTCGGCATCGACCGCGCGAAGATTCGCGTCATCGCCGACCGCACCGTGGCCGCCATGGCCGACTTCGTCTGCGGCGCCAACAAGCCCAAGTTCCACACCGCCGGCGTCAACTGGGGCCGCGACCTGCCCGAGCCCGACCTGGTGGCCGACATCCGTAACGTCATCGTCGGCGACCCCAGCCCGGACGGCCGAGGCAGCCTGGACCTGTGCCGCGGCATCGAGGTCGGCCACATCTTCAAGCTCGGCACCAAGTACTCCGAGGCCCTGGGCGCCACCGTGCTGGATGAACAGGGCAAGGCCCGCACCGTCATCATGGGCTGCTACGGCATCGGCGTCTCCCGCATCGTCGGCGCCGCCATCGAGCAGGGCAACGACGAACGCGGCATCCGCTTCCCGCAGAGCATCGCGCCGTTCGAGCTGGCCATCGTGCCGCTCGGCTACGGCCGCAACGAAGAGGTCCGGGCGACCGCCCACGCGCTCTACAATGAATTGACGGCGGCCGGTATCGACGTGGTGCTGGACGACCGCGACGAGCGGCCCGGCGTGATGTTCGCCGACATGGAGTTGATCGGCGTCGCCCACCGCCTGGTGGTCAGCGAACGCGGCCTCAAGGAGGGCCAGCTCGAGTACCAGGCCCGCACCGACGCCCAGGCGAGCAAGATCGCCCAGGCCGACGCGGCGCAATTCTTGAAGGAACGCATCGAGGCATGTCGAAGCTGAAGAACCTGATCTGGCTGACGCTGTTCTGCGCCGCCCCGGCCTGGGCCGGGGCGCAGAAGTACGAACCGTTGTCGGCCAGCGTCCAGGCCAACCTGCACAAGGCCATCTCGGACCGGCCGGTCGATTCCCGCTTCCTGGGCACCCCCGCGGCCCGAGCCTGGATCGGCGAGATGTCCCGGCGCCTGACGCGCCGGGTGGCCGACCCGGAGTTCCGCGAGGACCTGCTCGGCACCGTCTACTACGAGGCCAGCCGGGCCGGCCTGGAGCCGGACATGATCATGGGCCTCATGGAGGTGGAAAGCGGCTTCCGCAAGTACGCCGTGTCCACCGCCGGGGCGCGCGGCTTCATGCAGGTGATGCCGTTCTGGATCGACCTGATCGGCACCCGCGACCACAACCTGTTCAACCTGCGCATCAACCTGCGCTACGGCTGCACCATCCTGCGCCACTACGTGGACATCGAGAAGGGCGACCTGTTCCGCGCCCTGGGACGCTACAACGGCAGCCTGGGCCAGCCGGAATACCCCAACATGGTCCTGGCGGCCTGGAAGAACCACTGGGCCTTCGAGCCGGTCGGCAAGCAAGCGCTGGCCGGGAACTGACGCACGCCAAACCACCACCCCGCACGCCATGGGCCTGATCGACGACAAATCCATCTTCACCGCGATGAAGCAGAACGGTCCGTTCGCGGTCACCGACGACCTGATGCTGGGCGACCACATCTCGCGGCAGACCCGTGCCTGGGCCAGGCTGTTCGCCAATGACCGCCTGCTGGCCACCAAATACCGGGTGGTGCGGGCGCAGATCCTCGATTTCCTGGATATCGAGAGCTTCGACGAGATCCCCGCCCTGCTCGCCGATGCCCAGGCTCGGGCGCAGCGCAGCGAGCGGGCCTGCATGCTGCTGGGCAGCCAGTTCGGCATCGTCGGCAGCACCTCCGAGATACGCAGCAAGCTGAAGGAATACGCCCGGACCGCCGACGCCGTCATCGGCCAACTGACCCGCAAGGTGCTGGCACGCTACGCGATGCACGTCGAGACCAGCAACGAGATCGAGACCACCCACGACCCGGTGGACCTGCTGCTGCGCATCTTCGACAGCCGGTTCAGCGTCAAGGCCCGCTTCGAGGCCAAGCGCAAGCTGGTGTTGATGGGCCTGGCCGGTTCGATCGACCAGCGCGAGCGGGAAACGGACATCGAGAACAAGTTCTACGCCTTTCTCGAATTCCTCAACGGCAACGTCTGGAGCCAGCGACACAAGATCGGCCACCTGGAGAGCGCCTACCTGCTCAGCCGGCACGACCCGGAGAGCTTCCGCTGCCTGGACGTACGGGTGATCGACGGCGCCGCCCGCACCCAGTTGAAGGAACTGGGCGAGGGTGAGAAGCTGACCCTGTTGAAGCGGCGCATCTTCCAGGACGCCGGTCGCGACATCCCGGTCTACGTCAGCGTGCGCAAGAAGGATTCCGCCGCCAAGGTGCTCAAGCTGCTGCGCAAGAACGAGAAGAATCCGGCCGTCGCCGTGGACGACGAACTGGGCCTGATGGCCGTGCTGGACAGCATCGGCGACGTCAAGCGCTTCGTCCGCCACCTGACCCGCGCCGCCATCCGGAGCGGCTCGTTCATGACCCTGGAAGACATCTCGGACACCCTCGCCGGCGGCGAGTACCACGGCAAGAACGTCGGCAGCAGCGGCCAAACCCCCATGCTCAAGTTCTTCGCCCGCATGGGCGGCATGCGCGTGGAACTGATCATCCACACCAACCAGTCGTACCTGAACTACCTGTTCCAGCGCGACATCGCCCACGACGAATACGAGGTGAAGCGCATCTTCGATTCAGGCGTCGCCGATTTCCTGTTTCCCAACGACATCTACAACCTGGACATGGTGCAGATCCGCCAGGCCCTGCTGACACAGTTCCGCAAGCGCATCGAGGAAGCGGGCCGCCTGCACGAGCACGTCATCTGAACTCGGATGCCGCTGGGTTCGTCACTGGATCGGCCGCCGGCGTGACCATGAATCATGGCCGGAACACAGGAGCACAGCCATGCAGACCGGTAACCTACTTGCCGATGCCACGCCGCCCGACTCGGGCGAACGCTTCCAGCCACTGTTGACGCACAGGAACCTGGTCATCGAGCGGATCGTCAGTTCCGACGCCATCACGCCCCAGGAATTCGTCCAGAGCCAGGACGAATGGGTGGTGCTCCTGAAGGGGGAGGCCGTCCTGGAAGTCGCCGGCGAAACCGTCGCGCTCAGGTCCGGCGACTACCTGTTCCTGCCATCGGGCACGCCGCACACAGTGGAAAGCACATCCGAAGGCGCGCTCTGGCTTGCCGTGCATCTCCATGACGGGGCTGCACCGCCCTAGGTCGATCCAGCACCCCGAAAATAAAAACGCGGCCGAAGCCGCGTTTTCTTTACCCGAGCCGAACCGGTCTTACTTCAGCGCTTCCTTGAGCGGGTCGAGGATGGCCGGGTTTTAGTTCCGGCCGCGCTACGCGCTTAACCTGCCGCGTTGCGGCAGGTTAGCCTTCACTGAAATCCCGCGATCCTGGGCCTTCGGCCAAACACTCCTGTGCGGGTTACTTAACCGCTTCCTTGAGTTGATCGAGGATGGCCGGGTTTTCCAGCGTCGAGACGTCCTGGGTGATCTCCTCGCCCTTGGCCAGGGCGCGCAGCAGGCGACGCATGATCTTGCCGGAGCGGGTCTTGGGCAGGTTGTCGCCGAAGCGGATCTCGTCCGGCTTGGCGATCGGGCCGATCTCGTGGCCGACCCAGTCGCGCAGCTGCTTGACGATCTCCTTGGCCTCGTCGCCGACCGGGCGGGAGCGCTTCAGGACCACGTAGGCGACCACGGCCTCGCCCTTGACGTCGTGCGGCTTGCCGACCACGGCGGCCTCGGCGACCATCGGGTTGGCGACCAGTGCCGATTCGATCTCCATGGTGCCCAGGCGGTGACCGGACACGTTGAGGACGTCGTCGATGCGGCCCATGATGGTGAAATAGCCGGTCTGGGGATCGCGCACCGAGCCGTCGCCGGCCAGGTACAGCTTGCCGCCCAGGTCCTCAGGGAAGTAGGACTTGACGTAGCGGTCGGGATCGCCCCAGATGGTGCGGATCATCGACGGCCAGGGCTTCTTGACCACCAGGAGGCCGCCCTTGCCCCATTCCACGTCATGGCCGGTTTCGTCGACGATGGCGGCCATGATGCCGGGCAGCGGCAGGGTGCAGGAACCGGGCACGGTGGGGGTGACGCCGGGTAGGGGGGTGATCATGTGGCCACCGGTCTCGGTCTGCCACCAGGTATCGACGATCGGGCAGCGGCCACCGCCGATCTCGGTGTGGTACCACATCCAGGCCTCGGGGTTGATCGGCTCGCCGACGGTGCCGAGCACGCGCAGGGTGGACAGGTCGTACTTGTTCGGGTGCTGGTCGGGGTTGGCGCCGGCCAACTTGATCAGGGAACGGATGGCGGTCGGCGCGGTGTAGAACAGGCTGACCTTGTGGTCCTGGATCATCTGCCAGAAGCGGCCGGCGTTCGGGTAGGTGGGCACGCCCTCGAACACCACTTCGGTGGCGCCGCAGGCCAGCGGACCGTAGGTGACGTAGGTGTGGCCGGTCACCCAGCCGATGTCGGCGGTGCACCAGAAGACATCGTGCGGCTTGAGGTCGAAGGTCCACTTCATGGTCATGATGGCGTGCAGCAGGTAGCCGCCGCTGGAGTGCTGGACACCCTTGGGCTTGCCGGTGGAACCGGAGGTGTAGAGCAGGAACAGCGGGTGCTCGGCGTCGACCCACTCGGGTTCACACTGTTCGGGCTCGCCGGCCACCACGTCGTGCCACCAGAGGTCGCGGCCCTCGGTCCAGTTGACGGGGCCGCCGGTGCGCTTGAACACCACCACGTTCTTGATGGTGTCGCAACCGCCCAGGGTCAGGGCCTCGTCGACGGCGGGCTTGAGGGGGATGTTGCGGCCGCCGCGGCATTGCTCGTCGGAGGTGATCACCAGGACGGCGCCGGCATCCTCGATGCGGTCGCGCAGGGCGTGGGCGGAGAAGCCGCCGAACACCACCGAGTGGGTGGCGCCGATACGGGCACAGGCCTGCATGGCGACCACGCCTTCGATCGACATCGGCAGGTAGATGACGACCCGGTCGCCCTTCTTGACGCCCAGCTTCTTGAGGGCGTTGGCGAACCGGCCGACGCGGGCCAGGAGTTCCGTATAGGTGACCTTGGTGACCTCGCCGCCGTCAGCCTCGAAGATGATGGCGGTCTTGTCGCCCAGGCCGGCGGCGATGTTCTTGTCCAGGCAGTTGTAGCTGACGTTCAGCTTGCCGTCGGAGAACCACTTGTAGAAGGGCGCCGCGCTTTCATCCAGGGTCTTGGTGAAGGGCTGCTGCCAGACCACGTTCTCACGCGCCAACTCGGCCCAGAAGCCTTCATAATCGGCTTCGGCCTTGGCGCACATGGCCTTGTAGGCTTCCATGCCCGAGATGTTCGCCTGCGCGACGAAGGCATCGGAAGGAGCAAATACGCGGGATTCGTGAAGAACGGATTCGATAGTGGTGGACATCAATAAATCTCCAATTAACTCACGCGAAGACCGGTTGCCTCCTCCCCAGGAAGCCCTAGGAACCGCTACAAGACGCGAAATTAGGACAAAATCGTATTATTTTCAAATTTCCTGACATGTCCCTGACGTCCATGATGGCACTCGACCCCCAAATTGCGATTGACCAGGCTGCCGATTACAGCCGCTACCTGCGTGCCCGCCTCGACGCCCGGCCCGAGCTGCATGCCTGGCTGGCAGGTGCTTGCCAGGCCCCGTTCGAGCGCCGCGCCATGGCCGATTTCCTGGCCGCGGAGCCCATACCGGACGACGGCACCCTGCAACGCCGCCTGCGCGACCTGCGCCAGCGGGTCATGGCGGTGATCATCGTGCGCGACCTCGCCGGCCTGGCCGACCTGACCGAGGTCACCCGCACCTGCACCGACCTGGCCGAGGTCGCCTTCGGCGCGGCCTGCGACTGGCACCACCGCGACCTCGCCGAGATCCACGGCGAACCGCTCGACGGCCAGGCCCGGCCGCAGCGACTGATCGTGGTCGGCATGGGCAAGCTGGGCGGGCGCGAGCTGAACGTCTCCTCCGACGTCGACCCGATCTTCGTCTACCCGGAGGACGGCGAGACCACCGGGCCGCGCCGGATCTCCAGCCACGAGTTCTTCGTCCGCCTGGGCCGGCGCCTGATCGCCGCGATCGGCGAAACCACCTACGACGGCTTCGTGTTCCGGGTCGACATGCGCCTGCGCCCCTACGGCGACGAGGGACCGCTGGCCTCCAGCTTCGCCATGCTGGAAAACTATTTCTACACCCAGGCCCGCGAGTGGGAACGCTATGCCTGGATCAAGGCCCGGCCGCTCACCGGCGCCAGCCACGACGAACTGGAGGCCCTGCGCCGGCCGTTCGTATTCCGCAAATACCTGGACTTCGGCGCCTTCGCCGCCATGCGCGACCTGCACGCCCAGATCCGCCGCGAAGTGGCCAAGAAGGACAAGCACGACAACGTCAAACTGGGGCCGGGCGGCATCCGCGAGATCGAATTCATCGCCCAGGTGTTCCAGCTCATCCGGGGCGGCAAGTCGCCGGCCCTGCAGGCGCGTCCGACGCGCGCCATCCTGACCCAGTTGGCCGCCATGGACCTGCTGCCGGAGCAGGTCGCCGCCGAGCTGGGGGCCGCCTACGTCGTCCTGCGCGACGTCGAGCACCGCCTGCAATACCGCGACGATGCCCAGACCCAGCAACTGCCCCACGACCCCGAAGAGCGCCGCCTGCTCGCCCGGACCATGGACTACGCCGACTGGGAAGGCTTCGAGGCGCACCTGAACTCGATCCGGCGCAAGGTCTCCGGGCAATTCGAGCAGGTCTTCGGCGCGCCCCAGGAAGACCAGTCCAGCCACCCGCTCTCCGGCCTCTGCGCCCTGCCCCCGGAGGTGGCGCGGGAGCGCCTGGACGAGCTCGGCTACGAGGACGGCAACGCCATGCTGGAGCGCCTCAACGCCCTGCGCGGCGGCAGCCGCTATGCCGCCCTGCCGGCCGTCAACAAGAGCGCCCTGGACGGCCTCCTGCCGCCCCTGATCGAGGTCGCCGCGCGCCAGCGCAACCCGGACGACACCCTGGTCCGCATCCTGACCCTGCTCGAAGCGATCAGTCGGCGCGCGCCCTACCTGTTGCTCCTGCGCGAGTACCCGCAGACGCTGAGCCAGGTCGCCCGCATCGTCTCCGCCAGCCCCTGGGCGGCCCAATACCTGACCAACCAGCCGCACCTGCTCGACGAACTGCTCGACCCGCGCGCCCTGATGGCGGCGCCGGACTGGTCGTTGAAGCGCGACGAACTGAAGGACCGCCTGACCCCCTTCAAGGGCGACCTGGAACGCCAGATGGACGAGCTGCGCCACTTCAAGCAGAGCGAAACCTTCCGCCTGCTGGCCCAGGACCTGGCCGGGATGTGGACGCTGGAACGGCTGTCCGACCAGCTCGCGGCGCTGGCCGACCTGATCCTCGGCCAGACCCTGGAACTGGTCTGGACCGACCTGACCAAGAAGCACCGGGAACGCCCGGCCTTCGCGGTGATCGCCTACGGCAAGCTGGGCGGCAAGGAACTCGGCTACGCCTCCGACCTCGACATCGTGTTCCTGTACGACGATCCGCACACCGACGCCCAGGACATCTACGCCCGCCTGGGCAAGCGCATGAACACCTGGATGTCGACCCTGACCGCCGCCGGCATCCTCTACGACACCGACCTGCGCTTGCGCCCGGACGGCGCCTCCGGCCTGCTGGTCAGCTCGATCGAGGCGTTCGACGACTACCAGCACACCCATGCCTGGACCTGGGAGCACCAAGCCATCACCCGGGCCCGCTACTCCTGCGGCGATCCGGCCGTCGGGGCGAAGTTCGAGGCCATCCGCGACGCCATCCTGCGCCTGCCGCGCGAGCGCGCCAAGCTGCGCGCCGACGTCCTGGAGATGCGCCAGAAGATGCGCGACGGCCATCCCAACACGACCGGGCTGTTCGATCTCAAGCACGACGCCAGCGGCCTGGTCGACGTCGAGTTCGCGGTCCAGTACCTGATCCTGGCCCATAGCGCCGAGCACCCGGAACTGACCGCCAACAAGGGCAACATCGCCCTGCTCGGCATCGCCGGCGGGCTCGGCCTGATCCCGGCCGAAGTCGCCGGCGCCGCCGCCGACGCCTACCGGGAACTGCGCCGGCGTCAGCACCAGGTCAAGCTCCAGGGTGCCGAGCACGCCCGCCTGCCGGGCGACAAGGTGGCGGCCGAAATCGCCGCCGTCCAGGCTCTCTGGCAGGCCGTCTTCCCGTAGGAGCGAGCTCACACACCATTCCACCCATCCCCGCTGCCTGGCCGTTGCGCTAGAATGTCGGCTTTACTTTTCCACAGCTTCTGAGGAGTTCGGCAATGTCCATGGCCGATCGCGACGGCGTCATCTGGTATGACGGCAAACTGGTTCCCTGGCGGGAAGCCACCACCCACGTGCTCACCCACACCCTGCACTACGGCATGGGCGTGTTCGAGGGCGTCCGGGCCTACGAGACCCCGACCGGCACCTCGATCTTCCGCCTCCAGGAGCACACCGACCGGCTGTTCCGCTCGGCCCACATCCTGGGCATGAAGATGCCCTGGGACAAGGCCACCCTGAACGAGGCCCAGAAGCTGGTGGTGCGCGAGAACGGCCTCAAGTCCGGCTACCTGCGCCCGATGGCCTTCTACGGCGCCGAGGCCATGGGCATCTCGGCCAAGACCCTGTCCACCCACGTCATCGTCGCGGCCTGGCCGTGGGGCGCCTACATGGGCGCCGAGGCGCTGACCCACGGCATCCGGGTCAAGACCTCGTCGTTCAGCCGCCACCACGTCAACATCACCATGTGCAAGGCGAAGGCGAACGGCAACTACATGAACTCCATCCTGGCCCACCGCGAGGCTGAGATGGACGGCTACCAGGAGGCCCTGCTGCTGGACGTCGACGGCTTCGTCGCCGAGGGTTCGGGCGAGAACTTCTTCCTGATCCGCAACGGCAAGTTGTATACGCCCGACCTGACCGCCGCCTTGGAAGGCATCACCCGCGACACCATCATCCAACTCGCCGGCGAGCTGGGCATCCCGGTGATCGAGAAGCGCATCACCCGCGACGAGGTCTACGTCGCCGACGAGGCCTTCTTCACCGGCACCGCCGCCGAGGTGACGCCGATCCGCGAACTCGACAACCGCCAGATCGGCGAGGGCAAGCGCGGTCCGATCACCGAGAAGCTGCAAGCGCTCTATTTCGACTGCGTCCAGGGCCGTTCGGCGGCGCATGCCGGCTGGCTGGACCACGTCTGAGGGAAGCCACCATGACCGATCCGAAGACCATCGAAGTCACCGCCGCCGACCTGCCCCTGCACTGCCCGATGCCCGGCCAGAGCGCCTGGAACAGCCACCCGCGCGTCTTCCTGCCCATCGAGGACAAGGGCGAGGTGCGCTGCCCCTATTGCAGCACGGTGTACAAGCTGACCGGCCCGGTCAAGCATGGCCACCACTGAGGAACCCGCATGAAGATCCTGTCCCTGCTGTTCGCAGCGCTCACCCTGGCCAGCACGGCCCAGGCGCAGACTCCGGCGGCCGCCGCGCCCACCCAGGAACAGGTGCAGCAGGCGGCGCTGCGCCAGATGCAGATGATGGCGGCCATGTTCGACAACCGCCGCTCCAAGCTCGGTTTCGACGAGACCATGACCGCCCTGGGTGCCGCCATCGCCCGCCAGGGCTGGCAGAAGGGCCCGGCCCACGACGTCCAGGCCGCCATGACCCAGGCCGGGGTCGCCGACAGCAAGCGCATGAAGGTGCAGGAGGCCTGCCCGGCCGGCTTCAACGACAAGCTGAATGCCGCCGGCCAGGGCAAGCTGCCGCCGCATCCGTGCCGGTTCACCGTCTTCGAGGGCCGCGACGGCAAGACCTACATCACGCGCCTGGACTCCGGCCTGATCGCCAAGGGCCTGCAGGGCGAGCCGGCCAAGCTGATGGCCTTCATCGGCAACGACGAAGAAGCCATCCTCAAGGGCATCGCCGAGTAAGTCCGGCGCCCGGCCAACGAAAAAGGCGCCCGCGGGCGCCTTTTTCTTTACCGGCCGGAATGCTCAGGCCGTGCGCGAATAGCGCGGCCCGCCTTCGGTCGGCTGCTTCAGGTAGGCATCGAAGCACATGGCGATGTTGCGCAGGAACAAGCGGCCCAGTTCGGTAACGCCGACATAGTGGTCGTTGAGGGTGACGAAGCCGTCCGCTTCCAGGGGCTTCAGGTCGACCAGGGCCTCGGCGAAATAGCTGTCGAAGTCGATCCCCCAGGCGGCGGCGAACGCGGCTTTTTCCAGCTCCAGGTCGCACATCACCTTGGTGATGGCATCGCGCCGGATCTGGTCGTCGCGGGTCAGGCGCAGACCGCGCTCGACCGGCAGGCGGCCGGCACCGACCAGTTCCTGGTACTTCTTCACGTTCTTCTCGTTCTGCATGTAGGTATCCGGCGTCTGGCTGATGCTGGAGGCGCCGAAGGCATAGATATCGCAGTCCTTGTGCGTGGTGTAGCCCTGGAAATTGCGCCACAGGGTCTTGCTGTTCTGCGCCTTGACGATCTCGTCGTCCGGCTTGGCGAAGTGGTCGAGGCCGATGTTGACGTAGCCGGCGGCGCCCAGCTTGTCGTGGATCAGTTGTTGCAGATCCAGGCGGGTGGCGAAGTTGGGCAGGTCCTTTTCCTGGATCAGCTTCTGGTGCTTCTTCATCCAGGGCACGTGGGCGTAGCCGAACACCGCCAGGCGATCGGGCGACCACGCCACCACCTTGTCCAGGGTGCGGGCGAAGCTGTCGACCGTCTGGTGCGGCAGACCGACGATCAGGTCCATGTTGATGCTGGAAAAGCCGAGGTCGCGCGCCCAGCTGTAGACCTCCTTGATCATGCCTTCGGGCTGCACCCGGTTGACCGCCTTCTGGACCTTGTCCTCCAGGTCCTGGACACCGATCGACAGGCGGTTGAAGCCGGTCTCCCGGAGTGCGACCAGGTGCTCGCGGGTCAGTTCGCGCGGATCGACCTCGCAACCCATCTCGGCATCCTCGGCGATCCTGAAGCGGTTGCGGATCAGGCCCATCAGGCGACGGATGTCCTGCGGGCGCAGGAAGGTCGGCGTGCCGCCGCCGAAATGCAACTGCCTGACCTGCCGGGACGGGTCGGTCAGTGCGGCAACCTGGGCCATCTCCTTGTCCAGGTAGTCGAGGTACTGGTAGGCCTTGCTGTAATCGCCCGTGGCGACCATGTTGCAGCCGCAGTAGTAGCAGAGCGTGTCGCAAAACGGGATATGGAAATACAGCGACAGGCCGCGCGCAGGATCCTGCGAGGCGGCCAGTTCGGCGCGCCAGTCCGTCTCCGTGAAACCCTCGTGGAAATAGGGCGCGGTCGGGTAGGACGTATAGCGCGGGCCGGGCTTGCTGTATTTTTCCAGCAGCGTGGTAAGGGCAGTCATATGGGCAATCAATCGGAAACCGGCCCGATTGTAGGCAGGCGCCTCCGGTATAGGCAAGGCAATGCCTTGTTATTGGTCAAACCGCCCCGGGCAATGCCCTTACTGAGGATACGTATATATCTAAAGTATTACTTTCTACTGGACAGATATATTTTATTTGGCATAATGAAATCTACCTCCCTGACCGCCGCAATGGCGGTTTTCTACACGGCACTGGTTATCCGGTGCCGTTTTTTTTCCCTGCTGGCCGGGTGAAAGCAAAGGCCGGATAATGCCCTACCGCTTTCCAGAGGGCCGCCATGTCCACCGTTCCCGCCGAAATCTTCAAGGCCTATGACATCCGCGGCATCGTCGGCCGGACCCTGACGCCGGCAACCGTCGAATCGATCGGCCGCGCCATTGCCAGCGAGGCGCGCGTCCGCGGCCAGAAGACCATCGCCATCGGTCGCGACGGCCGCCTGTCCGGCCCCGAACTCGCCGCCGCCCTGGCGCGCGGCATCCAGGCCGCCGGCATCGACGTCGTCGATCTCGGCCTGGTCGCCACCCCGATGACCTATTTCGCCGCCCACCACCTGGGCACGAACTGCGCCGTCATGGTCACCGGCTCGCACAACCCGCCCGACTACAACGGCCTCAAGATGGTCCTGGCCGGCGAGACCCTGTCCGGCGACACCATCCAGGCCTTGCGCCGGCGCATCGAGACCGGCGACCTGGCCAGCGGTGCCGGCCAATATCGGCAACACGACATCGCCCCCGACTACCTTGCCCGCATCGCCGGCGACGTGAAACTGGCCCGGCCCATGAAGATCGTCGTCGACGCCGGCAACGGCGTCGCCGGCGCCTACGCCCCGGCCCTGTACCGGGCCATGGGTTGCCAGGTCGAGGAAATGTACTGCGAGGTCGACGGCCACTTCCCCAACCACCACCCGGACCCCTCGGAACCGCACAATCTGGCCGACCTGATCGCCCGCCTGCAGGCCGGCGACGCCGAGATCGGCCTCGCCTTCGACGGCGACGGCGACCGCCTGGGCGTGGTGACCAAGGACGGCCGCATCGTCTATCCGGATCGCCAGTTGATGTTGTTCGCGGCCGACGTGCTGAGCCGCAACCCCGGCGCGCTGATCATCTTCGACGTCAAATCGACCCGGAACCTGTACCAGTGGATCCGCGACCACGGCGGCGAGCCCATGCTTTGGAAGACCGGCCACTCCCTGGTCAAGGCGCGCATGCAGGAGACCGGCGCCCTGCTGGCCGGCGAGATGAGCGGCCATGTCTTCTTCAAGGAGCGCTGGTACGGTTTCGACGATGGCCTCTATGCCGGCGCCCGCCTGCTCGAATATCTGTCGAAACAGACCGACATCGACGCCACCCTGCACGGCCTGCCGGACAGCGTGAACACCCCCGAGTTGCACATCAGGATGAACGAAGGCGAGCCGCACCGCCTGATCGCCCATCTGCGCGACACGGCCCGCTTCGACGGCGCCCGCGAGGTCATCACCCTGGACGGCCTGCGTGTCGAATACCCGGACGGCTTCGGCCTGATGCGTCCATCCAACACCACGCCGGTCGTCGTCCTGCGCTTCGAGGCCGACGACCAGGCCGCCCTGGCACGCATCCAGGACCAGTTCCGGCGCATCATCCTGGCCGCGGCGCCGGACGCCGTGCTGCCGTTCTGACATGGACTGCTGGCTGCACCGCGACGCGACCTGGCTCGAGACCGAGCCGGACAGGCTGGCGGGCGAACTTGCCCGGCCGGGCGGTTTCGCCTGGCTGGAACTGAGCAGCGGCGAACACCGCCAGTTGGAAAAGCTGGGCCACGCCCTCGACCTGCACGAACTCGCCCTGGAGGATGCCATCTCGGCCCGCCAGCGGCCCAAGCTTGAGGAATACCCGAACGGCAACGTCTTCCTGGCCATCCGCACCGCCCTGGAATGGAGCGGCAACATCGAATACGGCGAAACCCATATCTTCATCGGCCCGCATTACCTGATCGCGGTCCACCACGGCCCCGGTCCCGGCTATGGGCACGCCCTGGAACAACTGAAGAAGGGCCGCTTCCCGCCCTCGCCCGGTGCCGCGCTCTATTACCTGCTCGACCAGATCGTCGACGCCTACCGGCCGGTCGCCGATTACCTGGAAGAGCGCTATGACAGCTACGAGTCCACCCTGCTGGAGACCGATCTCGCCGAGACCAACCTGCCCCGCATCTACAACCTGAAGCGCGAGACCCTGCTGCTCAGCCAGGCCATCGAACCGATGGCCGACATGGTGCAGGAACTCATCCGCATGCACCCGGAGATCGTCGAAAAGGGCCTCAAGGCCTATTTCCGCGACGTCCAGGACCACCTGACCCGGTTGCACCGCGACCTGATCCGGATGCGCGAGATGCTCTCCAATGCCATGCACGTCAGCCTGGCCACCTTGTCCCTGCGCCAGAACGAGTCGGTGCAGAAGCTGGCCGGCTGGGGCGCCATCCTGGCCATCCCGACCCTGGTGTTCAGCCTCTACGGCATGAACTTCCACGTCATGCCCGAACTCGCCCTGCCCTGGGGCTATCCGGCCGTCCTCCTGGCCACCGGCGCGGCCTGCTACGGCCTCTACCGGCATCTGAAGCGACGCGGCTGGATTTGAGGGCTCGGCCCGGGCCACGTATCATTCCGTTTTTCTGCTTCCGGAACGACCATGGCCCCCCTAGTCGGCGTCATCATGGGCAGCGTGAGCGACTGGGAAACCATGCGCCAGGCCGCCGCCCTCCTCGAAGAACTGGGCATCCCGTTCGAAAAGCGCGTGGTTTCCGCCCACCGCACGCCCGACCTCCTGTTCGAATACGCCGAGAGCGCCGCCGCACGCGGACTCAAGTGCATCATCGCGGGGGCCGGCGGTGCCGCCCACCTGCCCGGCATGGTGGCCGCCAAGACCCACCTGCCGGTACTCGGCGTGCCGGTGCAGTCGCGTGCGCTGAAGGGCATCGACTCCCTGCTGTCCATCGTCCAGATGCCCAAGGGCGTACCGGTCGCCACCTTCGCCATCGGCGAAGCCGGCGCCGCCAACACCGCCCTGTTCGCCGCCGCCCTCCTGGCCAACGAATTCCCGGACATCCGCGAGCGCCTGATCGCCTTCCGCAAGAAGCAGACCGAGAGCGTCCTGGCCATGAACCTCCCCGAGGAAAATTCGTGATGTCGCTGCCCGGCTCCACGCCACTTCTGCCCGGTTCGACCCTGGGCGTACTCGGCGGCGGCCAGCTCGGCCGCATGTTCACCCTGGCCGCCCGCGTCATGGGCTACAAGGTGGTGGTGCTCGATCCCGACCCGCAATCGCCCGCCGGACAGGTCGCCGACATCCACCTCAAGGCCGCCTACACCGATGCCGCCGCCCTCCTGCACATGGCCAACCAGTGCCAGGCGGTCACTACCGAATTCGAAAACGTCCCGGCCCAGAGCCTGGAGATGCTGGCCAAGCACTGTTTCGTGGCGCCCTCGCCGGCCGCCGTCGCGGTGGCCCAGGACCGCCTGCTGGAAAAAAGCCGCGCCCAGGAATTCGGCTGCGACACCGCCCCCTTCGCCAACATCGAGGACGAAGGCGACCTGGTCGCCGCCTGGGCCCGCATCGACGGTCCCGCCCTGCTGAAGACCCGCCGCTTCGGCTACGACGGCAAGGGCCAGATGAAGGTCGTCGACCTCGATAGCCTGGTCGCCGCCTTCGACCACCTGGGCCGGGTGCCCTGCCTGCTGGAGGGCCTTCTGGAACTCCGCCAGGAGGTCTCCGTGGTCCTGGCGCGCAACGCCCAGGGCGAGATCGCCTTCTTCCCGGTATCCGAAAACCGCCACCGCAACGGCATCCTGGACATCAGCATCGTCCCCGCCCAGGTGCCCGCCGAAGTGGCCGAGCGGGCGCGCGACATGGCCGCCCACATCGCCGCCGGCCTCGACTACGTCGGCGTCCTGGCGGTGGAGTTCTTCATCCTGGCCGACGGCCGCATCGTCTTCAACGAGATGGCGCCGCGGCCGCACAACAGCGGCCACTACACCCTGGACGCCTGCGCCACCGACCAGTTCCAGCAGCAGGTCCGCGCCCTGGCCGGACTGCCCCTGGGCGACAGCCGCCTGCTCACGCCGGTGGTCATGGTCAACATCCTGGGCGATATCTGGCGCCCGGAACCGGCCTGGGACAAGCTGCTCGGGCACCCCGGCGTGCAACTGCACCTGTATGGCAAGGCCGAGGCCCGGCCCGGCCGCAAGATGGGTCACTACAACTGTCTGGCCGAAACGGTCGAGGCCGCCATCGCCCTCGCCGAGACAACCCGAGATGAACTGGGCATCGCCGACTGACCGTCCGAAAACATCCCGCTTGCCGGCGCAAGCGTTTGATCTATAAAATCAAATTGAACACGAATAAGTTCGGGTGTCGTGTGCGGGTCTGCCAGTGGCAGTCGAAACACCTGATCGAGGAGTGACCATGGAAGTCAGTAACACCCCCAACTCGAGTCTGGCAGTGGCGGCATATGCACTCCAGCAACAGCAGCAGACGGTCAATCGCTCACGCGACGGCGACCGTGACACGGAGACGGCGGACGCAAACCGGAATACCGAAACGCGGCGCACCGACAGCGTCAATATCAGCAGCGCAGCCCAGCAACTCAGCGCCCAGAACGGAACCAGCCGTAGCACCGTGAACCCGAGCGGCGACAGCAGTTCGGCGAACAACCAGCCGCAGCAACAACAGGCTACCGTCCGGCCCGAGGTCGCGCGTTCGGAAAGTGCCACCACCGCCGCCCAGGCGCTCAACGCCTATCGTAGCGCGTCGCTTTACTGATCCCTCCCGCCATGGACCTGAGCGTTCCCGCCACCACCGCTTACCCACCGAGCCAGACTCTGGTTCGGGAAGGCGGCGTGCGCGCGAACCTCGAACTGGCCGCGCGCAGCAACTCCGGCACCGATGAACGCCGCGTCCGTCCCGAGGCCTCGCCGGCCTCGGCGGAGGCACAGAAGGCGCGTGAAGAGTCGGCGCGCAAGCAAGAAGCCAACACCGAAGCCGTTCGCAACCCCGGCTTCACCTTCGAATACGAAGGCCGGCACGAGATCATGAAGGTACACAACGGCAAGGGCTTCCTGATCTATCAGGTGCCTTCGAAAGGGCAACTCGCCCTGGTCGAGGCCGAAGACAGCGCGCAACAGCGCAACCAGCAGATTCGTCTATTCGCCTGAATCGCGGCCGGGCGTTTCCACCCCTTCGAGCTGCATCATCGCCACCTTGCCCTTGCGGTCGTAGGTGCGCACCTTGACCGGGAGGCCTGACCGGTCCATGTCCAGCCAGACATCCAGGGTACCTTCAGCGGTCTTTTCACCATGCAGGTGCAGCGTATTCAGTTGCCGGCCTGCCACATCGATGACCTCCCGACCCACGACCCGGAATGCGAATTCGTTGAACTTGCGGCCATTGGTCACTCCGAGCGTGAAGTCGCCCTCGCCTTCCCTGACCGTCATCGCCAGATGGAACGGGAAGCTCAGCAGGTCCTGGGCCTGCGGAGTCAGCGCCACGCCGGGCCGGCCCTCCATGGTCAGGCGGTTCTGGCTCCAGCCGAAACGGGCGACATCCTGTTTGCGCTCGTTGCGCTGCAAGTGGTACTGGGCCGGATGCAGGCCGGCACCGTCGACGGTTCCCTCGCTGACCTGGACGATGCGGCCGCTGATGAACAGTGCCGCCAGGCCGGTCGCTTCCAGAGTGCTGACCAGCGAGTAGCGGCCATCCCGGCTATGCCAGATATAGGTGGCGCGGCCGGCAACGAAGCCGGCTCCGTCTTCACCCGTCTGGACCCGGTAATGGATGACCAGGTTGTCGGCCAGTCCGCGGACGATGCCGAGCCCGCCCCAGCCGAAGCCCATGAGGAAAGCGGCGACGGCCTGGAGGGACAGGATCTTGAACGCGGAGCTGGAGTCGGTGTGCCCGGAGACGTCGCCCGTCCCCGCGTCGACGTGGATGCCGACGTCCTGGTGGAGGTCGCCGTCGCCGGCCACGAGCATCAGGACCAGGCGACCGACGAAGAACAGCGTGCCGAGGAGGGCTGGTACGCCGAAGAGGGCCGCGTTGCCGCCGAGCAGGACGTCCA
>JAAXVP010000473.1 GCA_013335435.1 Thiobacillus sp.
GAGGCAATAAAAGTGTATGGGGTTACTATTACCTCATCTCCTCCTCCTATATCAAGCATTTTTAGTGAGGTTATCAGGGCATTGGTACCGTTTACCAGCGCCAGACAGTGTTTAGCACCTAACATTTCAGCCCATTTTTCTTCAAATTGTTTTACCACACTGTTTTGTACGCGTGCCCTGCTCCAAACACAGCTGCGAAGAACTTTAATGACCATTTCTTCGTCTGTTGATACATCCCATACAGGCCATTTCGGCCATGGCTCAGTTCTGACCGGCTGACCGCCAAGCAGTGCCAGGGTATCATTATTTTTTTCAAAAGCAAACAAAGAAGGGACTCCCTCCATCGCAATAATGGTTCCAATTCCGGTTATTGCATTCTTCCTGACAAACTCGCGTCGTGAGTAATTCTTTTTTTTCATATGGGAAAATCTTAAGTTGTATTATTGGCCGGGAATTTTTGACTAAATATACAAAATCCAATAAAGCCTGTCAAGTGCAATAATATAAAAGCTGAAAATAAAAGGCAGGATACCCGACTGATGTTAAGCCTCGACGCCACCGCAGCCGGGCATCATCACGTCCATGATGACCAGATCGGGCGCCTCGCTGGCGGCCAGCGCGAGCGCCTCTTCGCCATCCTGGGCGGAGATCACGTCAAAGCCCTCCACGTGCAGGCTGAAGTCGAGGATATGGCGGATGTTGTGTTCGTCGTCGGCGATCAGGATCCTGCGCACGTCTCGGTCCTCCTCGGCAGCGGTTCGGTTATCGGCATCTATCGGCAGGCGACCGACGGACCTGAGCCCGGGTCGCGCGCGGTCCGGTTCCTAGTCCCGGACCGAGACCATCCCTTCCCGATCGAGCACGGGGCGGCGCAGTTCGCCGGCCATCCCCGCGTCAACCTGCAGCGCAAGGATGCGCTCGCGCCGCGAGTCCACCTCCACCAGGAACTCGGGCGTCAGCCGCGGGCAGTAGCGGCTGCCGGAATGGTCACGCAGCTCGGCAGTGGCCGCTTCCAGGGTCCAGGCGCCGCGCCACGGCCGCCGGCTGAGCAGGGCCGCCAGGGTATCGGTCAACCGCAGCAGGCGCGCCCCGACCGGGATGGCCTCGCCGGCCAGGCCGGCCGGGTAACCGGTTCCATCGACATTCTCGTGGTGGTGACGGATCAGGCGCCGGACGCGCGGATCCACGGCCAGCGGCGCCAGGATCTCCAGGCCCGCCGCGACGTGCGCCTGGACCAGCCTCTCCTCCGCTTCATCGAGGCGCCCCGCCCGGGCCAGCAGCTGCGGCGGCACGCGGCTGAGCCCCACGTCGTAGTACGGAAGCGCGAACGCCAGCGCGGCCAGGTCCTCCTGGTCGAAACCGAGCCGTCGCGCCGTCGCCAGGCAGATCTCGCGGCAGACGCCGTGCAGGCTCTCGCGGCAGGGTTGGCCAACGGCCGTCGTTGCCCGCAGGGCGTAACGTACCTGCTGCAGCGAGATCCCGTCGCGGTGCCAGGCGGCGAAACGCTCCAGCAGCCCCGCGACTCGCGGCGCCAGGCCCTCCAGCAGCAGGCGATCGTCGTCGTCGAGCGCCGTGCCGTCGATCTTGTTGTTGACCGTGAGCACGCCCACGCACCGGTCACCCTCGTGCAGTGGGACGCAAAGCAGCGACGGTGTCGTGTAGCGCGGCTCGTTCGATTCACGCGGGCCGTCCGGCCCGGCATTGAGGTCGGTGATCAGCAACGTGCGACCCAACCCGGTCGCATCGAGCGAGGTCAGATCAACGCGCACATTGCCGCTGTTCTTCGATTTGAACGGAGCGCTGAAGACCGGTGCAACACGGCGCAACGGAGGGACGGTGACATTCTGCGCTGCTGCCTCACCGCCGCTCGGAAGAGTGGCCGTGTGATCCGGGACTGCGCCG
>JAAXVP010000474.1 GCA_013335435.1 Thiobacillus sp.
GATGTACTGGAAGGCGTCCGCAACGGACTGGATCAGGTCTTCTTGTTTGATGGCGGTCATGCGTGAAGCTCCCTCTTTTAGTGTTTTGACAGCAAAACGGTCTGGTTCATCATCTTGTCCACGTAGGCCATGGCGAGGGCGGACAGGAGGAACACCAAATGGATGATCACCTGCCACTTGATCGTGTGCTCGGCCAGGTTGCTGGCGTTGATGAAGGTCTTGAGCAGGTGGATCGAGGAGATGCCGATGATGGCGGTGGACAGCTTGATCTTGAGTACGCCGGCGTTCACGTGGGACAGCCATTCGGGCTGATCCGGGTGGCCTTCGAGGTCGAGGCGCGAGACGAAGGTCTCGTAGCCGCCGATGATCACCATGATCAGCAGGTTGGCGATCATCACCACGTCGATCAGGCCGAGCACCACCAGCATGGTTTCGGTTTCGCTGATGTGACCGCCGGACGCGAAGACCGAGCCGACCAGATGGCCCAGTTCGGCCATGAACAGCCACACGTAGATGCCCTGCGCGACAACCAGGCCCAGGTAAAGCGGCGCCTGGAGCCAGCGACTCCAGAAAATGAAGCGTTCGAGTTGTTGAGAGCCTTTGCCCATGATCATCCACTGCAGTTGGGGGAGTCCGGATTTTATCATCGGCGCGACGCCCTCCGAGGCGGTAAAATGGCGGACTTTGCTTTTTCGCTCCGAAGGCTTCCCGCATGAATCTCCAGCCCATCACCGCGCTGTCCCCCCTCGACGGCCGCTACGAATCCAAGGTTTCCGCCCTGCGCGGGCATTTCAGCGAGTTCGGCCTGATCCGCAACCGGGTCAAGGTGGAAGTCGAGTGGCTCAAGGCCCTCGCCGCTGAACCCGTCCTGGCCGAAATCGCCCCGTTTTCCGCCGCCACCGTGGCCGAGCTGGATGACGTGATCGCCGCTTTCTCAGTGGCCGACGGTGAGGCCGTGAAGGCCATCGAAGCGACCACCAACCATGACGTGAAGGCTATGGAATACTGGCTCAAGGAGCGTCTGGGCCATAACGTCGAGGTGATGAAGGTCACCGAGTTCATCCACTTCGGGTGTACTTCCGAAGACATCAACAACGTCTCCCACGCGCTGATGCTGCGCGACGGCCGCGACACCGTGCTGCTGCCGGCTCTCGACAAGATCATCGACCGCCTGGTCGAACTGGCTCACCAGCTGGCCGACCTGCCGATGCTCGCCCGCACCCACGGCCAGCCCGCCAGCCCGACCACCCTCGGCAAGGAAATGGCCAACGTGGTGTATCGCCTGCGCCGCGTGCGCAAGTCCATCGCCAGCGTCGAGCTGACCGCCAAGTTCAACGGCGCTGTCGGCAACTATAACGCCCACCTGTCGGCCTACCCCGAATTCGACTGGGAAGGCTTCAATGGCCGCTTCGTCGAATCCCTCGGCCTCGCCTTCAACCCCTACACCATCCAGATCGAACCCCACGATGCGATGGCCGAGCTGTTCGACGCCACCGCCCGCGCCAACACCATCGTCCTCGATATCTGCCGCGACATCTGGATGTACATCTCGCTGGGCTACTTCAAGCAGAAGCTGAAGGCCGGCGAGATCGGTTCCTCGACCATGCCGCACAAGGTCAACCCGATCGACTTCGAGAACGCCGAAGGCAATCTGGGCCTGGCCAACAGCGTGCTGCGCCACCTGGCCGACAAGCTGCCGGTGTCGCGCATGCAGCGCGACCTGACCGACTCCACCGTGCTGCGCAACATGGGCGTGGCTTTCGGTTACGCCGTGCTGGCCTACGATTCCTGCCTGCGCGGCCTCGGCAAGCTGGAAGCCGAACCGGCCCGTCTGGCGGCCGACCTGGACGCCTGCTGGGAAGTGCTGGCCGAGCCGATCCAGACCGTCATGCGAGAT
>JAAXVP010000475.1 GCA_013335435.1 Thiobacillus sp.
CGAGGGCGCACAGGGCCTGGCCCATGAAGTCGGGATAACCCGGGGTGTCGAGCATGTGCACGCGCGCGCCCTGGTGTTCCAGGTGGGCCACGGCCAGCTTTACCGAATGCAGGTGCTCCTTCTCCAGGGGATCGTAGTCGCATACCGTGCTGCCCTTGGCCACGCTGCCGGGTGCGGCGATGGCGCCGGCCTTGGCCAGCAGGGATTCGATCAGGGAGGTCTTGCCGGCCCCGCCATGGCCGACGAAAGCTAGGGTACGGATGTTTTCAGGCGAGAGGTTGGGCATGTTGTTGTTTCCTGCTTGGGCTGTAATTTAGATTTTCGAGCAGTATAGGTAGGCTATCTGCCGCCATCAACGGACATAAGCATCTTCAATGGCCTCGACGGCATACTATTGTCCTATGATTGGCGCATTTCCACGGAGGGAAATCGTCCATGCTGGCCATAACCGTCATCGTCCTCGGCTCCCTGTTCCTGGCGCTGGTCTACGGCATCTCGATCTACAACAGCCTGGTCCAGATCAAACACAACGTCGGCATGGCCTGGTCCAACATCGACGTATTGCTCAAGCAGCGCCATGACGAGTTGCCCAAGCTGGTGGAGACCTGCAGGCAATACAAGGAATTCGAACAGGCCACCCTGCAGCGGGTGACCGAGGCGCGCGGCCAGGTCCAGCAGGCCCGCGAAAGCCACGACCTGGCCGGCCTGGGCCTCGCCGAAGGCGCCTTGCGCGCCGGCCTCGGCCAGCTGTTCGCGGTGGTCGAGGCCTATCCGGAGCTGAAGGCGAACGAACAGTTCATGCAATTGCAGAAGCGCATCACCGCCCTGGAGGATGCCATCGCCGACCGGCGCGAGTTGTACAACGACAGCGTCAACATCAACAACGTGCGCATCGAGCAGTTCCCAGACGCCATCGTCGCCGGGATGTTCCGCTTCCAGCGCGCCCAGTTGCTCAAGTTCGCCGAGGCCGAGAAGGCCGATGTCGACCTCAAGCAATTGTTCGGGGGCCATGCCTGACCGCCGCTGAACGATGGCGCGCCTGAAGCGCTACTGGCAGGACTGGCTCTCCGGCGGCGGCTATCTCATGCTGCTGATGGCCGGCCTGCATCTGGAATCGGCCTCGGCCTGGGCCGGCGTCGCCGCCGCCACCTTCGTTCTCGCCGTGTTCGCCTGGCAGGCCAGCCTGCGCCGCCGGCGCGCCATCGCCGACACGCCGACCTCGCGCATCGCCTCGGCCGCCCAGGGCTATGTCGAACTGGTCGGCACCGGCCGGGCCCCCGCCGACCTGCCGGTCTTGAGCCCCACCCATCGCCTGCCCTGCCTGTGGTATCGCTACCGTTCCTTCGTGAAGGAAAACGACAAGTGGCGCCAGACCGAGATGGACGAGAGCATCTCGCCCTTCCTGCTCGACGACGGCAGCGGCGTCTGCCAGATCGATCCGACCGGGGCCGAGGTATCGGCCAGCCGCAAGGAGACCTATGTCAGCGGCGACCACAAGGCCGAGGAGGAACTCCTGCTGGCCGGCGACACCCTCTACGCCCTGGGCGAGTTCAGCAGCGACGGCGGCGGCCATGTCCGGTTCGACGAACGCCAGGAGCTGGCCGACATCATCAACGCCTGGAAGGAATACCCGGAGGATCTGAAGCGCCGTTTCGACCTGGACCGGAACGGCGTGATCGACGAGCAGGAATGGCAGCTGGCGCGGGCGGCTGCGCAAAGGGAGATGGAGTCACGCCGGCAGGCGGCCTTGACTCGGGCCGTCAGCCACACCCGGAGATGTCGGCCATCTGCTGATCAGGCGATTCCTTGCAAACCTGATGAAGCGGCATGCACGAAGCAGCATAGGCCGGAAGCTCGCTGCCATCAGGTCTTACTACCGTTACCTGGTCCGGCAG